>NZ_SPKP01000023.1:0-9076 GCF_023127835.1 Pseudomonas sp. B329
AAAGCGTTACGCAATGAGCTTGAAAGGTGTCTAGAAAATCCGGGGCGATTCAACCAGTCGTAGTCTCGTTGGCTTGTCCTCTGCTCTTGGGCACCTGGACAGTCACATTCCCGTCATGTATGAAGATGGCCGTGAGTCCCAGACCATCTGCCTTGAGTGCTATGAAGCATCCAAGTAGTTGAGAGGATTGTTGGAGAAAATCGACGCGGGTGGATGCATTTATTTGACGAGCGGCGAAAGCTTTTTCACCCTGAATGTCATGAACAACCTCAGTGGAGTCATTGAGCCTTTCAAAATATGCATGGCGATTTCCGAGAGCACCGGTTACTTCGGATACACGTCACCAGCGCGTTTTTTGCGCGTATAGGCGAGGGTTCACCTGGTGTGCCTGTTAGGAAGACGGGTTGTAGTGGTCAATTCATCCCGGACACGGTTTTGAGTTTTTCTTCCGTTTTCGCTGGGGTCAATCCATCGTTAAATTGATGAGGTCGGTTCCATCCGCAGATGTGGCGGTTGAAAGCATTGAGGTCGATGCCACATCGATCCGGCACCCGCTGTTCGCTCAGATTCACCGTGCAATGCGGCGAGGACGCTGCATCAGAGTGCTCTATCGCTCCATGAGTAATCCTGAAGCACATGAACGAGTAATTCGCCCGCACTCGCTTATTCAAACGGGACCGCGGTGGCACATCCGGGCGTACTGTTCGAATGCCGAGGCATTCTGCGACCTAAATCTTGGCCGAATTTCGGCGATAAGTGCATCTGAAGATGCCGACCTCCCAGGGCTGGATCGAGACGTAGATTGGCACAGGATAGTTGCAGCGCGTCTGGTGCCACAGGGATCTGTCGGCCGAGCAGGCCCGTATGGTCCTTGAGGAATACATGGGGGGGGACTGCAGCAACGGTTTTTAACGTCCGCGCCCCCATCGCCAAGTATTTAATCCAATCCTTCCGAGCGGCCATCGATCCTGAGCGGGAGAGGGCTCCAGAACATCTGCTCATGGTCTACCAGCTCGAAGAGTTGCCTGCGGTGGTCGATATTCGTCGGTTGTGAGTTGCCTGGTGAGCGGGGGAGGTTGGGACGTCTTTTCGGGGGGGACTCATACCCTGTTGCTCCTATGAAAATGACACCGCCGGCTTGATGATCGTTCGTCCGATTGGCTATGGGTAGAATCCAATAGCCTTGCTTAGAATTACCCCTTTTTCCGCTCTTGAAACACCCCAGAAACAAGTCCAGAATTGAGTCTTTTCCTGCTTCGGCAAGAAAAGAAAACCCTTAGATTTCAATGGGTCGGACGCTAGATGCGAGTCTCGTTTCCCGCTCCAAGCATTAAAGAAAAAGCCACTCTAACGAGTGGCTTTTTTTTGCCTGCGATTTGGGGAATAGACGCTTCGGCGCGTTCTTTGGGCGTTGCGTGATCGAGCTATTCAGTCTGATGACTTTGAACCGCGCCTTTGCAGCAAATTGATTTGATCCGCTGGCACCAAGGTGCGCAAGGTCTTGTAAAGCACGCGGGTTTCCAGCAGGTTCCAGACGCGCAACATGGTTTCCAGCGCATCCAGTGGTTTGCTGATGAAATCCTTGGCTCCCAGGGCCAGGGCGCGCAAGCGTGTGTCGCGGGTGGCGTCGGCGGTGAGCACCAGAATCGGCAAGTATTCGCTGCTTGGGATACGCCGGTTGAGTTGTTCCAGCACGGCGAAGCCGTCGAACTCGGGCATGTGCAGGTCGAGAATCACCAGGTCCGGCTCGAAGCTGTTGAACAGCTCCAGAGTCCGCAACGGTTGGGTGCTGCTCAGCACATTGGTCAGCCCTTCACGTACCAGCAATTGCTCCACTAGATCGAGGTTGGGGCGTTTGTCGTCGATGATCAGAATGCGCAGGTCGGGGTTCACACGGGCTCCGGAAAGTACTGGTCGAGGTGGGCAAGGAACGAAGGAATGTGAATCGGTTTGGTCAGCACGGCGGTCGCGCCCGCGTCACTCAAGGCCTGGCGGGTGAGGTCGGTGGCATCGGCGGTGATCATTAGCACCGGGGTGGTTCGGGTGATTGCGCACCGGCGCAAGCGCTGCAGAACGTTCAGCCCGTCGATGTCCGGCAGCGAGACATCCAGCAGGATAAGCTGTGGCGCATGTTGGGCAGCCAGGTCCAGCCCCAATTGACCTTGCATGCTCGAGAGCAGTTTTATCCCGGGTCGCCGTTGCAGCACGGTTTCGATGAGCGCCAGGCTGGAGAGGTTGTCTTCGATGCACAACACCTTGCCCTGAACTTCGGGGTCTGCAAGTGCAGGGGTCAGCGGTCGATTATCGAGCGCGGCAGCGGCTGCCCCGACGGGGTCCTGCAAGTGTACAAACGCCAGCTCCAGGGTAAATCGGGAACCGACGCCGGGTTGACTTTGCACGGTCAGGCTTCCGTTCATCATTTCCAGCAGGCTCTTGCTCAGTGCCAGACCAAGGCCGCTGCCTTCCACATTCGGGTCGGTCTCCAGGCGTTCAAACGGCTTGAACAGGCGAACCAGGCGATCAGCCGCAATGCCTTTGCCGGTATCGCTGATCGACACAGCGATTCGTTGCTGATCAATCTTGACCTCGATGCTGACCTGACCCTCAGGCCGGTTATATTTGATGGCGTTTGACAGCAGGTTCAGCAACACCTGAGTCAGGCGTTGTCGATCGGCGACGATCCCACTGTCAGCGGCCAGGATTGGCAGCGGTGCCAGCTGGATGCCGGCATCGGCGGCCATTGGCGAGACCAGCGTCAAGGCTTCTTGCAAGGCGATTTCCAAGGGCACGGATTCGATGTTCAGCGGCAGGCGTCCGGCTTCGATCTTGGCAATGTCCAGCACTTCATTGATCAGGATCAGCAGGTGCTGGCCGGCACGCAGTATGTGACCGATCTGCGCCTTTTGCCCAGGGGGCGCGTCCATGTCCAGCAGTTGCGCAAAGCCCAGGATCGAGTTGAGCGGGGTGCGCAGTTCGTGGCTCATGCGCGACAGGAATTCACTTTTAGCCAGGCTGGCGCGCTCGGCCTCTTCGCGGGCAGTGCGCAACGCAATCTCGGCCGCGCGGCGATCGGTAATGTCCCGGGTGATTTTAGAGAACCCACGCAACGTGCCGCTGCTGTCGTATTGCGCAGTGATTACCACGCTGGCCCAGAAGCGGCTGCCATTCTTGCGGCAACGCCAGGCTTCCTCCATGTAATGCCCGTCGCGAGTGGCCTCACGCAAGGCCATTGCGGGATGCTGGGGGCACTCTTGCGGCAGGTAAAACATTGAGAAGTGTTGGCCAATGATTTCCTGCTCGGTATAGCCCTTGATTCGCTCGGCGCCGGCGTTCCAACTGGTGACATAACCCTGGGTGTCGAGGGCGAAGATCCCGTAGTCCTTCACGCCGTCTATGATCAGCCGCAAGCGTTCTTCGTTGTCGCGCAACGCGCGTTCACGTTCAGCCAGCAGTAGGCCGGCTTCCACCAGACGAGTGCCCAACTGGCCAATCTCATCGTTCTCCGGCGGTTGTGGCTGCAAAGGTTGCCCCAGGGCCAGGCGTTGGGCATTGCCCTGGACCTGCTGCACCCTGGCTACGATCCCTTTGGACAAAAACAGTACCGCCACGATGGCACCAAATAGTCCGCAGAGGGCGGCCAGTAAGGTTGAGAACAACAGCCGCTGAC
The DNA here is from genome assembly GCF_023127835.1 of Pseudomonas sp. B329. Taxonomy (NCBI): domain Bacteria; kingdom Pseudomonadati; phylum Pseudomonadota; class Gammaproteobacteria; order Pseudomonadales; family Pseudomonadaceae; genus Pseudomonas; species Pseudomonas sp. B329. The sequence continues at coordinate 3,668 of NZ_SPKP01000023.1, forward strand.
GGGTCGCGTATGCCGCCGCAGTCCGCTCGGCCAGCAACGTGTCCTCAAGGGTGAGCATGGTGCCGATATGCTCGCGCAATTCATCGAGGATGTATTTGTTATTGACCAGGATGGTGGTGAGCGACTCCGGTTTAGCCTCTCGATCGCGAAGCATTTGCTCCAGCCCATCGATTTTGCTGTTGATCAGCGGTGCGATGGCGGTAAGTTGTGCACGCACCCGTTCATCACGCACATGGCTGTCGAGGCGGCGCAGGGCCGATTCGATCAGGGGCTTGGCTTTCAGATAGCCCGGCAGGAAATCTTCTCGATGTGTAAGCAGATAACCGCGCACGCTGGCGGCCGCTTCGGCGAGCAAGGTGTGCACAGTCTGGATATCGCCTTGCACCAGCAATACCCGGCGCACGTCTTCTTCGGCACGGGCAGTCTGGCGCTCGGTGATGTAGATCAACACCAGTGACAGCAACAGGATCACCAATGGCAGGGAAATCACTACCAGGGCCTTGCCCCGTAGCGGCAGGTCGGCCCAGCGTCCGGCATAAAACACCTTCATGGTTGGGTCACCAGGCCCAGAGCAATGCCACGCACCGCAGCCTGGGTTCGGTCAGCCGCCCCGAGTTTGCCGATGACCCGTTCGACGTGGGCTTTTGCCGTACCGGTGGTAATCCCCAGTTTCTCACCGATCAGGCGATTGCTCATGCCGTTGGCCACCAGCCCAAGTACCTGGCGTTCTCGTGCAGTGAGGTTTTCGGTGGGTGTACCGCCACTCGTATTACGTTCGGTCATGCGGCGTAGCAGGCGGGCGCTGACGGAACGATTGAGGGCTTCTTCACCGGCAGCGACGCGCTGCAGGGCGTCGATCACTTCGTCGCGGCTGGCGTCTTTGAGCAGGTAACCGACGGCGCCGGCACTCATGGCCGCCTCCAGATGGTCGGGGCTGTCGTCCATGGTGAAAATCACCACTTTCAGGGTCGGCAGGCGTTGCTGAAGCAGACGTGCAGCGCCCAGGCCGTTGAGCAACGGCATGCGGATGTCGAGGATCACTATATCCGGCAGCAACCGTTCGCACAGCTCGACGGCCTCCTGACCATCGCGGGCCTGACCGACCACTTCGAATTGCGGATGACCGGCCAGCAAGGCGACAAAACCGGTGCGCGTGACTTCATGATCATCAGCGAGCACGAGGCGTAGGAGGTGGGTCATTGGGGTGTTCCATCCAGGTTCACGGGCACGCCGACGTGCAGTTGGGTGCCGCCGTTGATTGCGCTGGTGCAGGTGAGGCGTCCACCCAACAGGCTGGCGCGTTCCTGCATGGTGGCCAGGCCCAGATGTCGAGTTTTGTCGGTATCGAGTTGGAGTTCGGGGGCAGCAAAGCCTTTGCCGTTATCTTTTACCCGCAGCCAGGCCTGACCGTCGTGCAGTTCCAACGCCAGTTGCACCTGTTTGGCGTGCGCATGTTTGAGGATATTGTTGATCGCTTCCTGGGCGATCCTGAACAAACCGATCTCCACCTGACTGGGAAAGCGCACCTCGCAACGCGTTAACCAATGCACGCTGATTCCGGCTTCGCGCAGCCGATCAGCTTCTTTATCGACCGCCTTGAGCAATCCGAAATCGTCGAGCACCGTCGGGCGCAGGCCGCTGATCAGTTGCCGGCCTTCAACCACGCAATGCTGGGCCAGTGCCAGAATTGCCTGCAAGTCTGCCCCGAGGGTGTCCGGCAGTGTCGGGCAGCGGCCGGCAAAACCTTGCAGCCGCTGGTGCAAGCCCGCGAGGGTTTGCGCCAGGCCGTCGTGCAGGTCATAAGCTACGTGCTTACGTTCGTCTTCTTGCGCACAAAACAATCGGTTGACCAGATCCGACAGAGTGCGATCCCGGGCTTTGAGCGTCGTCAGTAATCGGTCATTTTCAAGGTGCGCAGCCAGCAGGGTAGCGAGCAGTTGCATGGATTCGCTGTCTTCGTTGTCCGGCGCCCGCAGGCTCACGCTGTTGGCCAGCACCAGGGCGCCAAAGGCATTCCCGTCGCCACCGCGTAACGGCACCCGCAGCACATTGGGCAAGGATTCCCCCGGACGATCCTGCCAGTTCGGCGTGCGCATTGTACGGTCGGCGGCGATCTCCAGACTGTTCAGTCGATCACGGCAGCCATGCCGGGCGGTGGTGCTAACGTGTCCGTCGGCGTCCCACTCCAGCAGCATCCCGTGGTCCATCGCGAGGAAGGCGCAAGCCCGTGCCAATACTTGCTCGCGCATGGCGTCCGGGGCCAGCCGGGTCAACTCCTGCCCGGTATGTACCAACAGCCGCAGGCGCGCCGCGCGACTCTCCGATTGCCGATATTGGGTGCGGATGGCCAAGGCACTACCGGGGTCGTGTGGCAGGGTTTGCATGCTTGGGCTCCGGCGTTGGGGCAAGCGCCACGGGCGCAGGGAGGGTCATTAAACCTTGTTAACGGTACGGTGTGCCATCTGCCAAATGGCATAGCTAAATGATTCCGGTTGGCCGATGTCGGGTGGCTGGCGGGTTGGCAAAGTGTGCGCAACGACCACCACTGGAATATCGCAATGAAATTCAAAACCCCGACCATTGCCTTGCTTTTTGCCTTGAGCGCACCGTTTGTTCAAGCAGCGCAGACGTCTCCGTATGTCTACAACACTGTGGCCCAAGTGCCTGACGGCGTGAAGGACCGTGAGATTGCCGGTTTGTTTGACCGTTGGAACAGCATGTTGCAGACCGGTAACGCTCAATCGGTGGTCGACCTGTACGCGCCGGACGCGGTGCTGCAGCCAACCATGTCCAATCAGCTGCGCACCACGTCGGCTCAGATCAAGGACTACTTCGATCACTTCATAGCGCTCAAGCCTGTAGGCCAAATCAACTACCGCGACATCAGCCTGCTGGGCAGCAACGTGGCCGTGGACAGCGGCGTCTACACCTTCACCCTGACCGAGGCGACCGGCAAGACGCGTCAGGTGCAGGCGCGCTATACCTTTGTCTATGAACAGGTGGACGGCCATTGGAAGATTCTCAATCACCATTCTTCGGCGATGCCTGAAGCCTAGGAGCAATGAGACGTCCGCGCGACGTGACCTTCAATGATTGACCTCACTGCTGCTCAGTTCGAGGTCTTTTTATAGTTCAATGTTCTGCGCATCGTTCCCCGCCAAATGCTCGCTGACCGCCCCGATCGCCTCCTGGGCCCGCCGGGTAAAGCTGGAGTGATCACGGTGCATCATCACCAAACGATCAATGGCCCTGGTCATGGCCACGTATAGCACGCGTGTTTCATCTTCGTCATCTGCGCCGTTGATGGGCATGTCGTGCAGATAGGGGAGGATAACCAAGCCGAACTCCAGGCCCTTGCTGGAATGCATGCTGACGATTTTGACTGTATCTGCATCATTGTAGAGTTTGCTGCGGTCTTGGGTGAGGCGCGTGGAGACAAACGGAATGCCAGCGTCCTTCAAGATTTTTTCAATGTGCTCGGCTTGAGCCCAATGTCGTTAAATAACGGCCATATCGTCCAGGATGCGCCCCTTGCGTTGTCATGGATCACGCGATGGCCTTCGCCGATGGACCGCGCCAACTGCTCCTGTTGTAAGTCCATCACCTTGATCAAGCTCGGCACCGGCTCTTCGTGAGCGTTGAACAGACCAAACTGACCCGGTGAGAGGTTTACTCGTACCTCCGGAAACAAGTGGTAGCGCACGCGGTCGATTTGCTCATCTGTGAGGTGGCAGGCGAACACCTGAGCAAACATCCTGATCAGGCGCGCCTCAAAGCCCTCGCTTTCTACCGCCTCAGTCATTTCATCTCGGCAGATGACTCGCTGTTCAGCCAGCACATTGGCAAGCCCGGCGCTCTCGAACTGCTTACGGGTGATCTCTGTCAGGACCACGCCCCAGCTGTAGGGCATCAGTAAGTTACGCTCGCGGATAGAACCTGTCGGCTGTTGCAATGCAGGATCATTTTGCAGCAGCTTCACGGCCTCCAGGGTGTTGATCCGAGCCTGCGCTAACGGGTTGGCCACGGTTTTCAATTGACCTTCGACACGAATCCTGGCGTGCTCAGCGGTCAGGCTTTCGATGGTCTCCACCTTCCAGTCCTTTACCTCCAGCACCAGAATCCCTCGTTGCGGATGCATCAGCACGAAGTCTGGCCGCAAGCCTTTAGGGCCCACAGGTACATTGAACCAGCACAGCCAATCGTCCGGCAGTTTCTTTTCCAGGCGTTCAGCCAGACGGCGCTCGCCCGCAGTATCAAACCGACAGATATTGCGGGAGGGAAAATGTAGAGCCATGTCGTATGCCTCGATCATTTGCGTACTCGATAGGATTCAGAGCGACGCAAAATAATAAGTTCGCAGCGCGACTGTGCTTATCAATCGCGGGACGGTCTGTCATGACCGAATTTTTGGCAAGGGTGATTCAGGTTCGGATGGCGAGCCTGGCTTTTTGTCTTTGTCCTCGGCATCTATAGCCCTTTCATGCAGTTCGGATCGAACGATCGAGATGTGCCTGGGTGCCTCGATGCCTAAAGAGACATGACTGCCTATAACGTCAATCACCTTGATCTGAATTTCGTCGTCGACACGTAAGCGTTCGCCGGGCCTCCTAGTGATAAGTAGCAATGGCAGCACCTTTCAAATTGGGGGGAATGTTCGGGCCATTAATTCCATGCATTGTCCGAAATTCATGTAGGAAATTTCCTGTCTCCGATTGATTGGGCATCTCAGTTTTAGGCCCGAAAATGTTAGGGCTTTTTGATCTCCGCCGCCCGCTCGGGAGGATGCAAGCCAGGGTACAAGCCGGGGCATTGTTTACATTCCAGTCCTGCAAAGACCTATTCAGCCAATGCCTCGTCAGTTTTGCGCGCGGGAAATTTCCTACATTTATTGGCGCTCGAGAGGGTAAGTATCGAGTCGATCGAGGGGGATTTGATCGATTTTTGCAGCAGGCCGAAAAGATTGCAGACGGCGAACTCGTAACGGCAATCGAGCAGCATCGCAGGAGGCGTATGTCTCTCATCAAAAACGCTGGCTATGTTTTTCTGGCCTTTGTCAGTGCAGGTGCTAATGCTGCGGCCGAGTCCGACCGTGCAAATCTCCTGAACGTTTATCAGCAAGCGGTCATCAACGACGCCAAACTTTCAGCTGCCCGTCATGAGTATCAGGCTCTTCGCGAAGCGGTTCCACAGGCCAGGGCCGGGTTGTTACGGACGCTCAGCGCGGGTGGGGCGGTCGAGTCGGTTCGTTTGCAGCGTGATGAGCCGAGTTTGACGCGAACGCGCAGCCAGTCCGTCTTTCAAGCCAACCTGAATCAACCGTTGTTTCGTCTTGATCGCTGGTTTCAACTCGAAGCTGCGCAGGCGAGTACGGCACAAGCAGCGTTGGAATTATCTGCCAAGGAGCAGGCG
>NZ_SPKP01000024.1:0-34113 GCF_023127835.1 Pseudomonas sp. B329
GTCGAGGCGGTCCATGTTGGCTTCGGTGGCGTGGCCGGCGTTGGCGCCTTTGGTGGCTACTTCGCCTTCTTCTTCTTTGTCGAATTCGTCCCAGCTCAGCATGACGTGTCGTCTCCTGCGTGAGGGCTCAAAGGTGCCCGTGTGAAACCGGATGGTTGGGTGTTCACACGGCCCAATGGCCGCGGTGGATCTTAAGGAATCGTTTGTTGCAGCTAGCGCACGCATTAAACGGAATAGGGCTACGGGTGCTCTGCGTGAGGCTTGAGGTGCGCAGCGGTAGGTGCAAGCTCGCGCGGGATGCCTCAGGTCTGGCTCTTCGTCCCAGTGTAAAGGGATATTGCAGGCCCGATTTACCCGCGCATTATAGGGAAAAATTTGGGTTTGTGTTGCGGCGGATGGTCACTTGAGCGCGCCAAAATGACGTGGTTTTCGGCCAGAGCGAGTATTTGCAAGGCTTTGCTGGGGATGGAAATTTCTGGCGGGTGTTGGGAGAAATTTTATGGGGAGGGGAGGGAGCAGGTGAGAAGGGCTGTATGGGACGTCGTGGCTGAAACCGCGATCGCAGGCAAGCCAGCTCCCACATTTGATTTGCGGTGTATTCGAGGTGGGTTCTTGGCCGCAAGATTGATTTCTTGCGGCGACCAAGATCCGGGTTGAATCTAAATAACCAAGTTGTTATCCGTTAGAGCAACCATTGCCCATCACTTGATAGTTGAGGATGTGTCGTTGACCTTGGGAGTCTTCATATTCCATCTTTACCGGAACAACTTCACAGACTTCCGGAATACTGCTCATGGACAATACTTTAGCCACATCCAAGTGAGTGCTATAGGTGTAGTCCTCAACGATCGGTGCATTCTGGCCGGCCAGCTCAGTCGGGGCTTCGTCGGCCAGGGCGGCGGTGGCGCACAAGCTGCTGAGGGCCATAACTAATAGAGCTTTCATTTCTTCATTACCTTCTTCAGGGCGAAAGGGGTCACGGGGCCCTTGTGAGGCCGCGTGTGTAACTTAAAAGTTGGGAAGTTCGGATTAACGTGCCTTCGTGGGGGCTGTTACGGTGTTAATCACAGTGCCTTGGTTGGCGGAAGTGATTCTAAGCCTGCGCGTTATATTCATATACCCGTGCTTTTGATAAACACCTTTGGCGGTTTTTGTAACAATCGGTCGATCTACGTTTTTTCAGTTACCCGCAACGCACCGCAGGCCGCGGGCCAGAGCAGCAAGCAGGCATAGCAGGGCAATTTGTAGGGTCTTGTTACTACCATCGTCGAATGGTTCTATAGGCCCACCCCGGCTACAACAGGGGCCATACAACAACAACTATGTCACCGAGGTAAGAAAGATGAGTGCGGCTTCCCTGTACCCTGTTCGCCCCGAAGTAGCAGCCAACACGCTGACCGACGAGGCAACCTACAAGGCCATGTACCAGCAGTCGGTGGTCAACCCCGATGGCTTCTGGCGTGAGCAAGCCAAGCGCCTTGACTGGGTCAAGCCTTTCACCGCGGTGAAGCAGACCTCTTTCGACGACCACCATGTCGACATCAAATGGTTTGCCGATGGCACCTTGAACGTTTCCTACAACTGCCTGGACCGTCACCTTGCCGAACGTGGTGACCAGATCGCGATCATCTGGGAGGGCGATGACCCTGCCGAGAGCCGCAATATCACCTACCGCGAACTGCATGAAGAAGTCTGCAAGTTCGCCAACGCCTTGCGTGGCCAGGATGTGCACCGCGGTGACGTGGTGACTATCTATATGCCGATGATTCCCGAAGCCGTGGTCGCCATGCTGGCCTGTACCCGCATCGGTGCGATCCATTCGGTGGTGTTCGGCGGTTTTTCCCCGGAAGCCCTGGCCGGTCGCATTATCGACTGTAAGTCGAAAGTGGTGATCACCGCTGACGAAGGCATCCGCGCCGGTAAGAAGATTCCGCTTAAGGCTAACGTCGACGATGCGCTGACCAACCCGGAAACCAGCAGCATCCAGAAGGTTATTGTGTGCAAGCGCACCAATGGCGCGATCAAGTGGAACCAGCATCGCGACATCTGGTACGAAGACTTGATGAAGGTGGCGGGCACCGTGTGTGCGCCCAAAGAGATGGGCGCCGAAGAAGCGCTGTTTATCCTCTATACCTCCGGCTCTACCGGCAAGCCTAAAGGCGTGCAGCACACCACCGGCGGCTACTTGCTGTATGCCGCCCTGACCCACGAGCGAGTATTCGACTACCGTCCCGGCGAAATCTACTGGTGCACCGCAGATGTCGGCTGGGTCACCGGCCACACCTATATCGTCTACGGCCCGTTGGCCAATGGCGCGACTACGCTGCTGTTCGAAGGCGTGCCGAACTACCCGGACATCACCCGGGTGGCGAAGATCGTCGACAAGCACAAGGTCAACATCCTCTACACCGCACCCACTGCGATCCGCGCCATGATGGCCTCCGGCACTGCCGCGTGCGAAGGCGCCGACGGCAGCAGCCTGCGCCTGCTCGGTTCGGTGGGCGAGCCGATCAACCCGGAAGCCTGGGACTGGTACTACAAGAATGTCGGCCAATCCCGTTGCCCGATTGTCGATACCTGGTGGCAGACTGAAACCGGCGCGACCCTGATGAGCCCATTGCCGGGCGCCCACGCGCTCAAGCCAGGCTCGGCCGCGCGGCCTTTCTTTGGTGTAGTGCCGGCGCTGGTGGACAACCTCGGTAACATTATTGAAGGCGCTGCCGAGGGCAATCTGGTGATCCTCGATTCGTGGCCTGGCCAGGCCCGTACCCTGTACGGCGACCATGACCGTTTTGTCGATACCTATTTCAAGACCTTCCGCGGCATGTACTTCACTGGCGATGGCGCCCGTCGCGATGAAGATGGCTACTGGTGGATCACCGGTCGTGTGGATGATGTGTTGAACGTGTCCGGCCACCGCATGGGCACTGCCGAGATTGAAAGCGCCATGGTTGCCCACCCGAAAGTCGCCGAAGCCGCGGTGGTGGGTGTGCCGCACGACATCAAGGGGCAGGGCATCTATGTGTATGTCACGCTCAAGAATGGCGAAGAGCCCAACGAAGCGCTGCGCCTGGAGCTGAAAAACTGGGTGCGCAAGGAAATCGGCCCGATTGCTTCACCGGATGTGATCCAGTGGGCGCCGGGGCTGCCGAAGACACGGTCGGGGAAAATCATGCGCCGCATTTTGCGCAAGATCGCTACGGCTGAATACGATGGGCTGGGGGATATTTCCACCCTGGCGGATCCAAGTGTGGTGGCGCATTTGATTGAGACGCACAAGACCATGAACGTCGCGTAAGCGCGGATAGTCAAATAAAGCCCCATCCGGTTTAAGCCGGGTGAGGCTTTTCTGCGGGATCTAACAATCACCAGATATCCAGTGTGGGAGGGGGCTTGCTCCCGATAGCATCAGGTCTGTGCCAAATATACTGGCTGACCCGCCGCTATCGGGAGCAAGCCCCCTCTGACATTTGGAGCGCATTTCAACCACCAAGCCAATAAATATCGGTTTTTCCTGTGGGACGTTTCAGAATGTTACCGGCTGGTGCAAATGTGTAACCCCGCATCAAAACCTGAGGCGATGGACCACGCTTGCGCCCCTGAAAACCGCGTTTTAGACCCCCTGATAAATTAGATTAAACGCCACACTTGCCGTGCTAGAAGGGTTTGCGAATAATAGGCCCGCAATTTGCAGCATCATCAGGTTTAATATCTTTTGTCTCTGCATAAATCTCAGAGGCTGTCAATGAGCTGGAACCGCTTTCTCAGTGCTTCTGTAAATTGTTGTCGCATTGAGGAAATATCGGCTTCCGGCCTGTCGTTAGAATGCCGATCACTCGCTCGTCGTCGCAGGTGTCGCCCGCGCAGGACGCAGCCCCGCTATTCGGTTACACCTTCGCGCATCGTGGGCCATGGCTCATACTGCTGTTTTTGCCCTATACCGATGGAGTCCCAAGATGAAGAAACTCGTGCTGTTGGGCGCCCTGGCGCTGTCCGTGCTGTCCATGCAGGCTTTCGCCGAAGGCAAGCCACTGAAAATTGGTATCGAAGCGGCTTACCCTCCGTTTGCTTCGAAGGCACCGGACGGCAGCATCGTCGGGTTTGACTACGACATCGGCAATGCGCTGTGCAAGCAGATGGACGTCAAGTGCACTTGGGTCGAGCAAGAGTTCGACGGCCTGATCCCTGCACTGAAAGTGCGCAAGATCGACGCGATCCTGTCGTCCATGTCCATCACCGAAGACCGCAAGAAGTCCGTGGACTTCACCACTCGCTACTACCTGTCCCCAGCGCGCCTGGTGATGAAGGAAGGCACCACCGTCAGTGACAGCCTGGATGAATTGAAGGGCAAGAAGATCGGTGTGCAGCGCGGTTCGATCCACGACCGTTTCGCCCGTGAAGTCCTGGCGCCAAAAGGTGCGGATATCAAGGGTTACAGCACCCAGAACGAAATCTACCTGGACGTGGCCGCCGGTCGTCTCGACGGTACCGTGGCTGACGCTACCCTGCTGCAGGACGGCTTCCTGAAAACCGACGCCGGCAAAGGCTACGCTTTTGTAGGCCCGTCGTTCACCGAAGCCAAATACTTTGGCGACGGCATTGGTATCGCAGTGCGCAAAGGCGACAAGGAAAACCTTGAGCGCATCAACGCAGCGATTACCGCGATTCGTGCCAACGGCGAATACAAGAAAATCCAAGACAAATACTTCGACTTCGATATCTACGGCGCTGATGCCAAGTAAATAGTCGCAGCTGTCTGTCCGAAATGGCGCAAGCACCAGTCATTCTGAAGTTTGCGCCATTTTTTCATCCCCCTTTTCGAGGACCTGAATCATGTTGAAAGGCTACGGGGCCGTTATCCTCGATGGCGCATGGTTGACGCTTCAGCTCGCCTTGTCGTCCATGGCCTTGGCCATTGTTCTGGGTCTGATCGGGGTCGCGTTACGCCTGTCGCCGGTGCGCTGGTTGGCTTGGCTGGGTGACTTGTACTCCACGGTGATCCGCGGGATCCCCGACCTGGTGCTGATCCTGCTGATTTTCTATGGCGGCCAGGACTTGCTCAACCGCGTCGCGCCGCTATTGGGCTTTGACGACTATATCGACTTGAACCCCTTGGCCGCCGGTATCGGCACCCTGGGTTTCATCTTTGGCGCCTACCTTTCGGAAACTTTCCGTGGCGCCTTCATGGCCATTCCCAAGGGCCAGGCTGAAGCCGGCCTGGCGTATGGCATGAGCAGCTTCCAGGTGTTTTTCCGGGTGATGGTGCCGCAGATGATTCGGCTGGCGATCCCCGGGTTTACCAACAACTGGCTGGTATTGACCAAGGCCACCGCGCTGATTTCGGTGGTGGGTTTGCAAGACATGATGTTCAAGGCCAAGCAGGCGGCCGATGCCACCCGCGAACCTTTTACCTTCTTCCTCGCAGTGGCGGCGATGTACCTGGTGATCACCAGTGTGTCGTTGCTGGCCTTGCGTCATCTTGAGAAGCGCTACTCGGTAGGCGTAAGGGCGGCTGATCTATGATCTTCGACTACAACGTCATCTGGGAGGCCATGCCGCTGTACCTTGGCGGCCTGCTGACCACCCTGAAACTGCTTGCCATTTCGCTGTTCTTCGGCCTGCTCGCGGCCTTGCCCCTGGGCTTGATGCGCGTGTCCAAGCAGCCAATCGTCAACGGCGTGGCCTGGCTCTACACCTACGTGATCCGCGGCACGCCGATGCTGGTGCAGCTGTTTTTGATCTACTACGGCCTGGCGCAGTTCGAAACAGTACGCGAGAGCTTCCTGTGGCCACTGCTGTCCAGCGCGACCTTCTGCGCCTGCCTGGCCTTTGCGATCAACACCAGCGCCTACACCGCCGAGATTATCGCCGGTAGCCTCAAGGCCACGCCTAACGGTGAGATCGAAGCGGCCAAGGCCATGGGTATGTCGCGCTACAAGCTGTACCGCCGCATCCTGTTGCCATCGGCCCTGCGCCGCGCACTGCCGCAGTACAGCAATGAAGTGATCATGATGCTGCAGACCACCAGCCTGGCGTCCATCGTCACGCTGATCGACATCACCGGTGCCGCGCGTACGGTCAATGCCCAGTATTACCTGCCGTTCGAAGCCTACATCACCGCCGGCGTGTTCTACCTGTGCCTGACCTTCATTCTGGTGCGCCTGTTCAAGTTGGCCGAGCGCCGCTGGCTGAGCTATCTGGCTCCACGGAAGCACTGATATGGAACGTATCGATCATCTGCTGCCCTGGGGGCACCTGGGCTGCGAGCGCCAACTGAGCGTGTTCCGCTTCGGCAGCGGCGAGCGCAAGGCCTATATCCAGGCCAGCCTGCACGCTGATGAGTTGCCGGGTATGCGTGCCGCATGGGAACTGAAAAAACGCCTCACCGAGCTGGAACAGCAGGGCGCCCTCAACGGCGTGATCGAGCTGGTGCCGGTGGCCAACCCGATGGGCCTTGGCCAGCTGTTGCAAGGCAGCCATCAGGGGCGTTTCGAAGTGGGCAGCGGCAAGAATTTCAATCGCGACTTCGTTGAGTTGAGCGAGCCGGTCGCTGCGTTGCTGCAAGACAAACTGAGCGATGACCCGCACGCCAATGTGCGCATGATTCGCCAGGCCATGAGCGATACGCTCACCGCCTTGCCCGAGCCGAGCAGCCAGTTGCAAGGCATGCAGCGCATTCTGCTGAGCCATGCCTGCACCGCCGATGTGGTGCTGGACCTGCATTGCGATGCCGAAGCCGCGCTGCACATGTATGCGCTGCCGCAGCACTGGCCGCAGTGGCGGTCGCTGTCAGCGCATTTGAATGTGAAGGTCGGCCTGCTGGCGGAAGATTCCGGCGGCAGTTCGTTTGACGAGGCGTGCTCGTTGCCGTGGCTGCGTTTATCGCGCCTGTTCCCCGAGGCCCGGATTCCGTTGGCCTGTCTGGCGACAACGTTGGAGTTGGGCGGCCAGGCCGACACCGGCCGTGATGAAGCGATCTTCCACGCCGAAGGCATTCTGGCATTCCTCGCCGAACAGGGCTTGATCAGGGGCCAATGGCCCGCACCGCAACATGAGCCTTGTGAAGGCATGCCCTTCGAAGGCACCGAGTTGCTGTTCGCCCCCCATGCCGGTGTGATCAGTTACCTGCGTAAAGCTGGCGACTGGGTAGAAACCGGCGACGAGATTTTTGAAGTGATTGACCCCCTGACCGACCGCGTAAGTACCATTTTTGCGGGCACCTCGGGGGTGTTGTTTGCCGTTGAACGGCTACGTTATGCCCAAGCGGGTTTCTGGCTGGCCAAGGTGGCGGGGCGCGAAGCGCTGCGTCACGGGCGCTTGCTCAACGACTGACCACCTGTTTTTGTGAGAACCGACCGCATGTACAAGCTTGAAGTCCAAGACCTGCATAAACGCTATGGCAGTCATGAAGTGCTCAAAGGTGTGTCCTTGGCCGCAGCGGCCGGTGATGTGATCAGCATCATCGGTTCCAGCGGTTCGGGCAAAAGTACCTTTTTGCGCTGCATCAACCTGCTGGAGCAGCCCCACGCCGGCAAGATTCTGCTCAATAACGAAGAGCTGAAACTGGTGGCCAACAAGGATGGCGCCATGAAGGCTGCCGACCCCAAGCAACTGCAACGTATGCGTTCACGCCTGTCCATGGTGTTCCAGCATTTCAACCTGTGGTCGCATATGACCGCGCTTGAAAACGTGATGGAAGCCCCGGTGCACGTGCTGGGCATGTCGAAGAAAGAGGCCCGTGAAAAGGCCGAGCATTACCTGGCCAAGGTCGGCGTGGGCCATCGTAAGGATGCGTTCCCCGGCCACATGTCCGGTGGCGAGCAGCAGCGTGTGGCGATTGCCCGTGCCTTGGCGATGGAACCCGAGGTGATGCTGTTCGATGAGCCTACTTCGGCGCTGGATCCGGAGCTGGTGGGCGAAGTGCTCAAGGTCATGCAGGACCTGGCCCAGGAAGGCCGCACCATGGTAGTGGTGACCCACGAAATGGGCTTTGCCCGTGAAGTGTCGAACCAGTTGGTGTTTTTGCACAAAGGCATTGTTGAAGAGCGTGGTAATCCGCGGGAAGTGCTGGTGAACCCGCAGTCCGAACGGTTGCAGCAGTTCCTCTCTGGCAGTTTGAAATAATCAAGGCTGCTTTTGTGCACCGGGATAGTGCATGCTCCGCAGTCTTGAGGTTAGCCCCGATCTCTTGTGGGAGCTGGCTTGCCTGCGATAGCGATGCATCAGTCAATGATGTGTTAACTGACCCACCGTCATCGCAGGCAAGCCAGCTCCCACTTTTGATCTCTGTTTGTTTTGGGATTTGTAGTTGATTACGGGCTAGCATTGGCCCACGGCTTCTTTCACTGTTTTCGCTCCGGATAGCACTCCATGACCGCCCACAAAATTGGTTTCCTGATTTGGCCCAGCACAAAAGCACTCACGCTTGCGCTGGCTGAGGAGGCCTTGCGCGTTGCTCAGCGGGTGCATCCGGATGTGGTCTACGAGTTGTCTTTTCTGCAGGCCGAGCCGCAAACCGAGGGGGCCTGGCAGTTGCCGGGCGAGCCGTGGGCCGGCAAGTTGGAAGGCTTTCAGAAACTGTTCCTGCTGGCGGATGAACCGCCTACCGTCATTGCGTCGCAGCTCAGCACTGCGCTCAAGCAGCTGGTTCGGGCCGGGTGCGTGATCGGTGGGTTATCGGCGGGTGTGTACCCGTTGGCCCAGCTTGGTCTGTTGGATGGTTATCGTGCTGCCGTGCATTGGCGCTGGCAGGATGACTTTGCCGAGCGCTTCCCCAAGGTCATCGCCACCAGCCATTTGTTCGACTGGGACCGTGATCGCCTGACCGCTTGTGGCGGCATGTCGGTACTCGACCTGCTGCTGGCGGTGCTGGCCCGCGATCACGGCGCGGAGTTGGCCGGTGCTGTGTCCGAGGAATTGGTGGTGGAGCGCATCCGCGAAGGCGGTGAGCGCCAACGTATTCCACTGCAAAACCGCCTGGGCTCCAGCCATCCCAAGCTGACCCAGGCGGTGCTGTTGATGGAAGCCAATATCGAAGAGCCACTGACCACCGACGAGATCGCCCAGCACGTGTGCGTGTCGCGACGACAACTGGAACGGATCTTCAAGCAATACCTCAATCGCGTCCCCAGCCAGTACTACCTGGAACTGCGCCTGAACAAGGCGCGCCAGATGTTGATGCAAACCAGCAAGTCGATCATCCAGATCGGCCTGTCGTGCGGCTTCTCCTCGGGGCCGCATTTCTCCAGCGCTTACCGCAATTTCTTTGGCGCCACGCCGCGCGAAGACCGCAACCAGCGGCGCAGCAGCAGCCCCTTCGAGTTGTCGTCGGTGCCCTCAGAGCGCGGCTGATTCAACAGTTAGTCTTCTTCTGGCACTGGCAGAGCTGCCACCAGCGGCGTGCCTTGGGAGTCCACGGTGGCGGCCGCGACCTGGAAGTCCACACCTGTGCGTTGGTAGTACTGACGCAAGCGCTCCATACTTTGCGCCGACAGTGGGTTGCCGCTCAAGTCGCTGTCGCCATTGAAGGTTGCTGACGTCTCCAGCAAGTCCTGCGGTATCTCCCGGATCGCGTTATTGCTCAGGTCCAGCGTTTGCAGTTGATCCAGGCCAAATACGCCCTCTGGAACTTCGCTCAGTGCCGCGTTGCTCAGATACAGCGCAACCAGTTGGTTCAGTGAGCCGACGTCAGGGGCGTGACCCAGGGGGTTGTTGCTCAAATTAACAAACTCAAGTTCGGTCAACCCCGTCAGCACGCCTCGGGTTTCGGGTGTCAGCCGGATTACGCATTCCGTTATATCCAATGTGGACAGTTTGGGCATGTGCTGGATCGCCTCAGGCAGGGTGCCCAGGGAGCACTTGCTCAGTTTGAGGGTTTGCAAATGGCTGAAGCTGCGCAACGTACCGTCGACACCAGTCGTGGTGCCGTTGCCGTCCAGTTGGAACGAGGTCACGTGGTCGAAGTTGGCGTTCAATTCCGGCAAGTCGCCCAACACTGGTGTGTCGAGTAAGACCTGGTGGGTCAGCTCATCGTCCAGGCTTTCTTCATCCTCGGGGGCTTCTCGTCGCCACGCCTGCTCCAGCAGTGTCTTGAAGTTGCGCCGCCTCAGTTGGTCCTGAGCGCGGGTTTGTTCGTCAATAGGCACATCCAGGATGGGGTGCCGATCCGGTACAGCCTGCACCCACACCTGCAGGTCGTTGTTCAGTCGCTCGTATTCAGCTTCCAGGCGCGTCAACGTCGGTTCGATTGCCGCCATGTCGCCGGGCAGGCGGAAGATGAAACGGTCTGCCTCGTTATCCAGAAACGAGGGGTATAGCCGCTGCGTGCGCATGCGTTGTGATTCGGATGCCTGGGCGGCGAAACTCTCCCCGGTGCGCTGGCAGTAGCGTTTGATCGACTCCAGGGTTTGGGGTGTCAAGGGGTTTGCGGAAAGGACCAGGCCACTGGTGGTTGAGGCCGGCATGGAAAAAAGTGCCTCGGGCAGTTGCTCAATGGCGTTTTTGCTCAAGTTGACCGACTGGCGTGGCGGGCCGCCCAGCAGGCTAGGGGGTACCTGTGTCAATCCGGTGTCTTTCAGCGAGATTGTGCTCAGATTGGGCAGGTGACTGAAATCCGGAGTACGGCCCAGCGGGTTGTGGTCCAGGTATAAATATTCGAGGCTGGTCATGCCTTGCAACCCCGCTACGCTGGTAGGGCTGAGTTCTATTGAGCAGCGTGGCAGCCCCAGAATGGATAGTGCCTGCCGGTTGAGCACTTGGGCAGGGATGTCGCCGAGCCTCACGTTGTTGATGTCCAGGATACTTAGGGCCGGGAAGCTGTCGATAAAGGCGGTCGACCCCATCGGGCTACCATTGCCTTTGATGGTCAGTGAGCCAACATGCTTGAAGTGCGCGCTCAGCGTGGGCAGCTCGCCTGCGAGCGTCGCGGGGATTTCCAGCAAATGGACGAATTGAGTGTCCTGGGGTGTTTCCCTGCGCCAGCTTTGCTCAAGTAATGTGCTGAGCTCGCTTCGCCGGGTGGCTTCCGATGGCTGCAACTGCGGCTGTTGCGTCCAGTGGTTGAGCTCGGACTTTAGCGTATCCAATTCACCGGCCAACCTTGCCAGCTCGCGCCTACCCGCTTCCAGGTCGCCTGGGAGGCTGTAGATAAACTGGTTGATCTGGTCGGTGTCCAGTGAGGGATACAGCATTTTTGCATCGCGCACATCCACTGCCGGAGCATCGGCCTCCCAGTAGGTGCCATGCTGCTGGTAATAGGCTTTAACGCGCTCGAGGGTGGCCGATGACAGTGGGTTGTCAGATAGGTCGAAGGCAGCGCTGGTATGTGACGGAAGATCGAACAGTGCTTCCGGTAATTCTCCGATCTGGTTGCCGCTGAGAAAGGCTGCGCTAAGGTCGTTGCGGGTGAGCAAACCGGGAGGGAGGCGATCGATGCCGGTTTCGGACAGGTCCAGTGTGTTCAGCTCGGTCATCGCTTCCACAGTGGGCACCCGACCCAAGGGGTTTTTATGCAGGTCCAGGGTTTGCAATTGGGTCATCGAGGCGAGCTGGGTTTGGCTGTGCGGCGTCAGGGTAATTGCGCAGTCACTCAGGCTCAATGTGTTCAAGCTGCGCATCTGAAGTACGGCTGGGGGCAGGTTGCCCAAGGGAATACTGTCAACGGTCAAGTGACGCAATCGGGAAAAGTTGCCCAGGAACGCGGCGGCTCCTTGCGTGTGGTTGCTGCCTGACAGCGTCAGCATTGATACGTGATCGAAGTTGGCGGACAGTCGCGGCAGTTCGCCACGAATAGGGTAACGCAGGTTCATTCGGTAGCCGTCGCGCGCCGGGTCTTCGAAGTAGTCATCGAGGGGTAACTCCCTGCGCCAGCAGCGTTTGAGTTCGCGGGCAATGAGTCTGCGATTGCGTTGCTCGTACAGACGCTGGTGTGCGCTGAGTAGGGCGCCGTTTCCGGGGGGCCGAAGCGGAATGTCGCGTTGCCAGGCATTCAGGTCATGTTCCAGTTGGTTGTATTCGATGCGCAGCGCCTCAAGGCCCGCGAGTGCACCGCCAGGCTGTGAGTGCAAGTGGTTCACCAGGGTAGTCAATTGGCGTTCGCGAAGTCTGGGGTACAGGTCGTGCGCGCGTTGAAGCAAGTTCACAGGTCTTAATGGCGCCGGCGCCTGGGCACGATAGCCGTTGTCGCTGCCCAGCAGGCGCAGGGCTTCAGTGACACTTTCCGGCTTGCTATCAGGGGTGAGTAGTGTGCGCAGTTCACTGCGTGGCAGCGGCGCTTGCCGCAGGCGCTGCTTGAGTTGTGCGCCGTCGTGGATGCCAAGGCCGAGCTGGTCACGCTGCTTATCGGGTAGGGCACTTAAAACGGCTGAGTACAGGTCGGTCTCGCTGGAGAGGGCACCCTGTTCATTGTGGGGCTGGTAGCGGCCGGCTTCAGTACGCACCAACGTGCGTTGGATCGGGGCGTCATCTGGACCGATCCGCAGCCAGCTCGGTCCGGTTTGCGAGTGGTGACGAGCCTCTAGCTGTACCTCGCCAGACCAGCCTGGCAGTGTGCGCAGGGAGTTCAGTGCCAGGCGATCGGTGTCCAGGGAGGGCGGCGTATTCAAGTGCTGGCCCTCATAGGCGCGGTTGATCCGTACTTCATTCAACGCGGTGCGTGCCAGTTCGGCCAGGCGCGGGGGCGTGTTTCGTTCATGCAGTGCTTCAAGTTCTGCACCGCTGGCCTCGCTCACAAGTGTTTTCGCAACGCTTATAGGCAGTTCAGGCGTGGTGGTGAGCAATTGCTGGGTAAGCGGTTCGGTGGTGGCTTGCAACGTCGCATAACGCGAGTCGAACAACGCGCTGCGCTGGCTATCGGCAATGTCCGCCAGCTTATGGCGTAGCAGATGGGCGCGGCGATCCAGGCTGAGTTCGGGATCGCTGGCGCGCTCACCGAACGGCGCACGGATTTCTTCGCTGCTCATCCCACGCAGGACGGTTTTCAGCAAGTCGCCGTTCTCCAGTTGGGCCTCAAATACCTGAATCACTGGCATGCGCTCATCACCGAACTCCCAGGCTGTTTGCCCCTTGTCGTTGACAATGCGCAAGGCTTTGGTGGGCGGCCACGAGCCGTGGGTGGTCAACACTTGCAAGGTATCTTGTGGGTCAATCAGGTGGTACACCGCCGGGTCGTCGCTGCGTAGCTGATCGATCAGCCGCTGGATGCTGCGGTCGATGCGCAGACGACTCAAGGTATCGTCCAGTAGCGGCGATAGAGGCTCGCTGTTGACGTGCATTTTGCGCACGACACCCTCATCCACGCCGCTGATGTGCAAGCCCAGTTCCCGGTCCGCTTCGCTTAAATCCTGCACGCTGTGCCCCAGTCTGCGCAGCAACGTGTGCTTGTCCCACTGCAAGGGCTGCTCGAGTTCGGTGTGCCACGCGCCGGCGCCGTTGTGTCGCACAATCGGGCGATAGGCGTCAGGGCGGCTGGGGTGTTTGATGTAGTAAAAATCACTGTCCGGACTTTCTTCCACGGTGTACAGCTTGTTTTCCAGTGGCAGGATTGTTTCCTTGCGTACCTCGTGCAGACCCAGCTCGTTGATACCCAGGCGCGTTGGCAACGATGATGGGTACTCATAGGGCGCCAGGTCCGGTTTCCAGTAGCGTTTGGCGCCGTTGGCCAGGCTCACCGGTTTGAAGCTGTCAATGTACGCGAGGACGTTTTCGGGCAGCACTTTACGCAGTTCGGTCGGGCCAATTTGGGTGCCCGCAGCGAAAGCACCCATCTGCACCAGGGATTCCAGCACGCTCATCAGATGACCGAAGGCTTCCTTGCCCAGGCCTTCAGCCCAGTCGATCACGCCTTCGAACACGTCATCGAGCAGTTGATAAGCCATGTAGCCCAGCATCAATTCGCCCAGGCCCGGCACGAAGGGGGCGACCACCATCAGTGCGGCGTTGAGGATCGAGGAAGCCACATCGACGAAAGAGTCCCAAAGCCGCCAGCGCGCCTCACGATCGACGCTGGCGGTGGAGACGGCCAGTGTGCGGGCGTCGTTGAGAATCTTGTCGAGTTTGCGACGGTACAGATGCAACCAGGGATCGCCCCAGACAGGCTGCGCATCAAACTGTAGCTTGGGGTCTTCGATGGGGGTGCTGCGCCAGGGCGATTGGCCGCTGCCCCTGACCGGCGGGTGCCAGGTGATGCGCGCCAGGCGCTGGCTCAAGCCGGAAAAAAACACCCCGCGTTGGGCGTGGGGTACAAAGCGGCTGAAGAAGGTCTGGTAATCGCGGTCGCGCAGTTGCCGGGTCAGTTCCTGTTTGAATGCCAAAGGCGAGGCGTATTCCTTGAGCGGGTGCTGCGGATCATCTGGAACGTATGCCACCAGGCGTTGCGGCGAGCGCGGTCTCTCAAGGTCGGGAGAGAACAGTTGAATGCCGGTCAGCGCAATGTCCATCATGCGCAGCTCCTGACAGCGCAACGGTTGGCCGTTGAGCCTGAGGTTGGGCGTGCCAGCTACCAGCCCTTCGATCAAGTCAGCATAGTCGTCGCTGATATCGTCCTTGATACGTGCCAGTTGCACGGCTGCATGCAGGGCGGCTTTCTGGCTGGCGTCGACCTTCAGGCGCAATACCGCAGCGGCAACCGGGTTGGACATGCCCAGCTCATCGTTGAGGTAGCGGGCGTAGCGGGCACCCATGTCCAGGTCACGGCACCGGCTGGCGAATGCCTGGATCGATAGCACACGTTTGATCTGCGGCAAAGTGTCGAATTGCCCGCTGGCCGAAGGCTGCGTGATAAAGGTCGAGGCCGGCTCGTAGGCGTCGGCCAGGGTTTCCTTGAGCTCAAAGTTATGCAGGGCGGCGTCGAGCAGCGAAACCGTCCAGGTGCGCGCTGCGCCGGAGCGTATCGGGAACCAGGGGGTACGATCAGGGATATACAGGCGTAAATAGGTTGTCTCGACGTTCAGGTCCAGGCCGTAATCGGCTTTCAATGCCTGTTCGAGGATCGGCTTGGCGAACGCCTTGGCGTCCTGCAGGTGCTGCAATGCCCGATCTACGCTGTTCTGTGCATCCCAGTGGGCACCGGTCAGTCGCGCGAGCGCGGCGCGTTGTTCGGCACTGCCCGGCAGCTGTTGTGGCTGGGTGGCGGCAAGTGCCTGGCGTTTGTCGGCGCAGGCATTGCCGAGCCAGGAGGGCAGGGTGTCGGTCAACAATTGATAGTGGCTGTCGGGCAGGCGGGTATCGGAATAATCGAGGTTCGTCATGGAGCGGGTCCGTGCAAGTCATGAAGCCCGCAGTAAACCAGCCGGTTGCAGAGGGGGGACTTTAGATAGTTAGGGGGCGGAACCCTTTCACTGGATAACCCTGACGCAAACCTGGCGCAGCGTTTAAACTGCGCCATTGCGACCCTATTTGTCGCATTGGCGTAAACCCGCTAAAAACGCGGGTTGGCGCTATAAGAAGTTGTCGCTTGGCGGCAAGGCCCTACTGAAAACTGTCCTTACAATCCCTGCATCGCCCGCCAGTTTCAGGCAGGCGTTCCTCTTCAGGAGACTCCGATGTCCGTTGAGCAAGCCCCGGTGCAACGTGCCGATTTCGACCAAGTAATGGTGCCTAACTATGCACCTGCCGCCTTTATCCCTGTGCGTGGCCAAGGTTCGCGCGTGTGGGATCAAGCAGGTCGTGAGCTGATCGACTTTGCCGGCGGCATCGCGGTCAACGTGTTGGGCCACGCCCACCCGGCGCTGGTCGGTGCACTGACCGAACAGGCCAACAAGTTGTGGCATGTGTCCAACGTCTTTACTAACGAGCCGGCGCTGCGCCTGGCCCACAAGCTGATCGACGCCACTTTTGCCGATCGCGTGTTCTTCTGCAACTCCGGCGCCGAGGCCAATGAGGCTGCGTTCAAGCTGGCCCGTCGTGTGGCCTTTGACCGTTTCGGCAGCGAGAAATACGAGATCATCGCCGCGCTGAACAGCTTCCACGGCCGTACCCTGTTCACCGTCAACGTCGGCGGCCAGTCCAAGTACTCCGATGGTTTCGGGCCTAAAATCACCGGCATCACCCACGTTCCTTATAACGATCTGGCTGCGCTGAAGGCCGCTGTGTCGGGCAAGACCTGCGCCGTAGTGCTGGAACCGATCCAGGGTGAAGGCGGCGTACTGCCGGCTGAACTGGCTTACCTGCAAGGTGCCCGCGAACTGTGCGACGCGAACGACGCGCTGCTGGTGTTCGACGAAGTGCAAACCGGCATGGGCCGCAGCGGCCACCTGTTTGCCTACCAGCATTACGGTGTCACGCCGGACATCCTTACCAGCGCCAAGAGCCTGGGCGGCGGTTTCCCGATTGCGGCGATGCTTACCCGTGAAGACTTGGCCAAGCACCTGGTGGTCGGCACCCACGGCACCACCTACGGCGGCAACCCGCTGGCGTGCGCAGTGGCCGAAGCGGTGATCGACGTGATCAACACGCCAGAAGTATTGGCCGGCGTTAACGCCAAGCATGACTTGTTCAAGGCGCGCCTGGAGCAGATCGGCACGCAATACGGCATCTTCACCGAGGTGCGTGGCATGGGCCTGCTGATCGGTTGCGTGCTCAGCGATGCCTTCAAGGGCAAGGCCAAGGACGTGTTCAACGCGGCCGAAAAAGAGAATCTGATGATCCTGCAAGCTGGCCCGGACGTGGTGCGTTTTGCGCCGAGCCTGGTGGTGGAAGAGGCGGATATCAACGAAGGGCTGGATCGTTTTGAGCGTGCTGTGAAGGCGTTGACCCAAGCCTGATACAAATCTATCTGCCGGACCGGATCAAATGTGGGAGGGGGTTTGCCCCCTCCCACATTAGGAACAGTGTTGTTCCTGACCTGTCCGGTATTTTTTTCTATGAGTTTTTCGAGTTAAGGAGTAACACCATGCTGGTGATGCGCCCCGCGCAAATGGCTGATCTGGGCGAGGTACAGCGTCTGGCTGCAGACAGCCCGATTGGTGTTACGTCCTTGCCAGACGATGTGGAACGCCTGAGCGACAAAATCGCCGCCAGCGAAGCTTCTTTCGCGGCCGAGGTAAGCTTCAACGGTGAAGAGAGCTATTTCTTCGTGCTTGAAGACACCGATACCGGCAAGCTCGCCGGTTGCTCGGCCATCGTTGCTTCAGCCGGCTACTCCGAGCCGTTCTACAGTTTCCGTAACGAAACCTTCGTGCACGCCTCCCGAGAGCTGAAGATCCATAACAAGATCCACGTGCTTTCCCAGTGCCATGACCTGACCGGGAACAGCCTGCTCACCAGTTTCTACGTGGTGCCGGAATTGGTCGGATCGCCCTGGTCGGAACTTAACTCCCGTGGCCGCCTGTTGTTCGTTGCCAGCCACCCCGAGCGCTTTGCCGATTCGGTGGTAACCGAGATTGTCGGCTACAGCGACGAAAACGGTGATTCGCCGTTCTGGGACGCCATCGGTCGCAACTTCTTCGACCTCAACTATGCTGCCGCTGAGCGCCTGTGCGGGCTGAAAAGCCGCACCTTTCTCGCCGAGCTAATGCCGCATTACCCGATCTACGTGCCGCTGTTGCCGGACGAAGCCCAGGAAGCCATGGGCCAGGTGCACCCGCGTGCGCAGATCACCTTCGATATCCTGATGCGCGAAGGTTTCGAGACTGATCACTACATCGACATCTTCGACGGTGGCCCGACGTTACATGCACGGGTTTCGGGTATTCGCTCGATCGCCCAGAGCCGCGTGGTACCGGTGAAGATCGGCGAGATGGTCAAGGGCGTCGGTCGCCAGTACCTGGTGAGTAACGCGCAGTTGCAGGATTACCGCGCGGTGATGCTGGAGCTGGACTATGCGCCTGGTAAGCCAGTAACCCTGGACCTGGCGGCCGCCGAAGCCCTGGGCGTTGGCGAAGGCGCGAGCGTGCGTTTGGTTGCGGTATAAAAACAGAGTTTCGCGGGTGGCTGACAACAGCGGCCCGTTCGAGGAGATAGCATGATCGTTCGTCCCGTACGCAGCAGCGATTTACCGGCCCTGATTGATCTGGCGCGCAGCACCGGCACCGGCCTCACCACTTTGCCGGCCAACGAAGAGCGCCTGACCCACCGGGTTGGCTGGGCGGAAAAAACCTTTCGCGGCGAAGCCGGGCGCGGCGATGCCGACTACCTGTTCGTGCTGGAGAACGATGAAGGCCGCGTGGTCGGCATTTCTGCCATTGCCGGTGCCGTGGGCTTGCGTGAGCCCTGGTACAACTTCCGGGTCGGGCTGACCGTCAGCGCCTCCCAGGAGCTGAATATCTACCGCGAGATTCCGACGCTGTTTCTGGCCAACGACCTCACCGGCAATTCCGAATTGTGCTCGTTGTTTTTGCATGCCGATTATCGCAACGGTCTTAACGGCCGCATGTTGGCCAAGGCGCGCATGTTGTTTATCGCGGAGTTCCCGCAATTGTTCGGCAACAAGATCATTGCCGAGATGCGCGGCGTATCCAACGACGCCGGGCGTTCGCCGTTCTGGGAAAGCCTGGGTCGACACTTCTTCAAAATGGAGTTCAGCCAGGCCGACTACCTTACCGGTGTGGGCAACAAGGCGTTTATCGCCGAGCTGATGCCGAAGTTTCCGCTGTACAGCTGCTTCCTGTCCGAGGATGCGCGCAACGTGATCGGCAAGGTCCATCCGGACACCGAGCCGGCCCTGAGCATGCTCAAGAGCGAAGGGTTCAGCTATCAGGGCTATGTCGATATCTTCGATGCAGGCCCAGCGGTAGAGTGCGAAACCAGCAAAATCCGTGCGGTGCGCGACAGCCAGTCGCTGGTGTTGGCCATCGGCACGCCGGGGGACGACGCCACGCCGTTCCTGATCCATAACCGCAAGCGCGAGGAGTGCCGTATCACTGCTGCTCCGGCCCGGCTGGCGGCAGGTACCCTGGTGGTCGATCCGCAGACCGCCAAGCGCCTGCAGCTGGTGGTGGGTGATCAAGTGCGTGCCGTACCGTTGTCTGCTGCTCGGGAGTCCAAGTAATGAATTCGCTGTATATCGCAGGTAGCTGGCTGGCCGGCCAGGGTGAGTTGTTCGAATCGCGCAACCCGGTGACCCAGCAGGTATTGTGGGCCGGCAACGGCGCCACCGCCGAGCAGGTCGAGTCCGCCGTGCAGGCGGCACGCCAGGCATTCCCCGCGTGGGCTCGTCTGCCGTTGGAAGAGCGCATCAGCGTGCTGGAAGCCTTTGCCAGCACCCTGAAAAGCCGTGCCGATGAAATTGCCCGCTGCATTGGTGAGGAAACCGGTAAACCCTTGTGGGAATCGGCTACCGAAGTCACCAGCATGGCCAACAAGATCGCCATCTCGGTGCAGAGTTATCGTGAGCGAACCGGCGAAAAGAGCGGCCCATTGGGTGACGCCACCGCGGTATTGCGTCACAAGCCTCACGGCGTGGTGGCGGTGTTCGGCCCGTACAACTTCCCCGGGCATTTGCCCAACGGCCATATCGTCCCGGCCTTGCTGGCGGGTAATACCGTGCTGTTCAAACCCAGCGAGCTGACCCCGAAAGTTGCCGAGCTGACCGTGCAATGCTGGATCGAAGCCGGGCTGCCGGCGGGCGTGTTGAACCTGCTGCAAGGCGCGCGGGAAACCGGCATCGCCCTGGCCGCCAACCCCGGCATAGACGGCTTGTTCTTCACCGGGTCCAGCCGCACCGGCAATCATCTGCATCAGCAGTTTTCGGGACGCCCGGACAAAATCCTCGCCCTGGAAATGGGCGGCAACAACCCGCTGGTCGTGGATGAAGTGGCCGATGTGGATGCGGCGGTCTACACCATCATCCAGTCTGCGTTTATCTCGGCTGGTCAGCGTTGCACCTGCGCCCGTCGCTTGTTGGTGCCGGAAGGCGCCTGGGGCGATGCATTGCTGGCGCGGTTGGTGGCGGTGAGCGCAACGATTGAAGTCGGTGCGTTCGACCAGCAACCACCGCCGTTCATGGGCTCGGTAATCTCCCTTGGCGCGGCGAAAGCCTTGATGGACGCCCAGCAATTGATGTTGGCCAATGGCGCCGTAGCGCTGCTGGAAATGACCCAGCCACAGGATCAGGCCGCATTGCTGACCCCAGGCATCATCGACGTGACCGGCGTAACCGAGCGCGAAGACGAAGAACTGTTCGGCCCGCTGTTGCAGGTGATTCGCTACGCGGATTTCGCCGAGGCAATCGCAGAGGCCAACAACACCCAATACGGCCTGGCCGCTGGCCTGTTGTCGGATAGCGAAGCGCGTTACCAGCAGTTCTGGCTGGAAAGCCGTGCCGGTATCGTCAACTGGAACAAGCAGTTGACCGGCGCCGCCAGTACCGCACCGTTTGGCGGGGTAGGGGCCTCGGGTAACCATCGGGCCAGTGCGTATTACGCGGCCGATTATTGTGCGTATCCGGTGGCGTCGCTGGAAACGCCGAGTCTGGTGATGCCAGCCACGTTGACCCCTGGCATTACACTGATCTGAACGTGGGAGGGGGCTTGCTCCCGATGGCGGTGTGTCAGTCACCTAATTAGTCAACTGACACCCTGCTATCGGGAGCAAGCGCCCTCCCACATTTGAACTGTGGTGTATTCAGTAATTTGATGCCTATAAAAACAGATGTTCGTGGAGCCTCGCCGATGAAATCCTGTGAAGTCAATTTTGACGGTCTAGTGGGGCCGACCCATAACTACGGCGGTTTGTCTTTCGGCAACGTCGCATCCCAAAGCAACAGCCAGCAACATTCCAACCCCAAGGAAGCGGCGTTGCAGGGCCTGCAGAAAATGAAAGCCCTGATGGACATGGGCTTTGTGCAAGGTGTGTTGGCGCCCCAGGAACGCCCGGATGTGGCTGCTTTGCGCAACCTGGGTTTCAGCGGAACCGACGCCCAGGTAATTCAGCAAGCGGCCAAGCAGGCCATGCCGTTGCTGGTAGCGAGCTGCTCGGCTTCCAGCATGTGGGTAGCCAACGCGGCCACTGTCAGCCCGAGCGCTGATACCGCAGACGGTCGCGTGCATTTCACCGCCGCCAACCTCAACTGCAAGTACCATCGCAGCATCGAACACCCCACCACCAGCCGCGTGCTGGGCGCGATGTTCGCCGATGCAAAGCACTTTGCCCACCACGCCGCCTTGCCGGCGGTGGCGCAGTTCGGTGATGAGGGCGCGGCCAACCACACGCGCTTTTGCCGTGAGTACGGTGAGGCCGGTGTTGAGTTCTTCGTGTTTGGCCGCAGTGCCTTCGACAGCCGTTACCCGGCCCCGCAGAAGTACCCGGCGCGCCAGACCCTTGAAGCGTCCCAGGCAGTCGCGCGCCTGCACGGCTTGAAGGATGACGGCGTGGTCTACGCCCAGCAGAACCCGGCGGTGATCGATGCCGGCGTGTTCCACAACGATGTAATCGCGGTGGGCAACGGCGAGATGCTGTTCTACCACGAGGACGCATTCCTCAACACCGAACAGATGCTCGCCGAGCTGCAAGCCAAGTTGGGCAAGCTGGGCGGCAACTTCCAATCCGTCTGCGTACCCCGTGCCCAGGTCAGTGTCGAGGACGCGGTGCGTTCCTACCTGTTCAACAGCCAGTTGCTGACCCGCCCTGACGGTTCGATGCTGCTGATTGTGCCGGAAGAGTGCCGCAGCAATGAGCGTGTGTGGCACTACCTGCAGGGCCTGACCAGCTCCGGTGGGCTGATCCGCGAAGTCAACGTTTTCGACCTCAAGCAAAGTATGCAGAACGGCGGCGGCCCGGCGTGCCTGCGTTTGCGCGTCGCCTTGAACGAAACCGAACTGGCGGCGGTGAATCCAGGCGTTATCATGACCGCGCCACTGTACGAAACCCTGACCCAATGGGTTGGCAAGCACTACCGCGACAGCCTGCGCGAAACCGACCTGGCTGACCCGCAGTTGCTGCTTGAGTGCCGGACGGCACTGGATGAACTGACGCAAATCCTTAAACTGGGCTCGGTTTATCCTTTCCAGATCAATTAACGCCATACGGCTGAGATATTTTATTTATGACCGACACCCTGAAACTGATCCTTGAAGACACCGACGGCACCCAGCTGGAAACGTCCTGCACTCGCGTTGCCGTGGTCTGGCAGGGCAAGGAGATCTGGATCCAGCACGACGGCCGTGGCCAACTGCTGATTGGTGTGGACGTCGAAGAGGGCGACGCCGAGTACGCCAACCTGCTGATGCGTCCCTTGGCGACCAACCTGATGAGCCTGCAACTGGAAATGGAACCGGCCGACGTTGAGGGTGATGACGACGATCACGTCCATGGTCCTGGCTGCAACCACTAAGGAAGCTGCTTATGCTCGCCCTCGGCAAACTGCTTGAACTGACCCTCGCCGGTCGCGAACCGGCGCAAAAAATTCAACTGACTGTCGACGGCGTGCAGATGCGCTGGCTCAGCGAGGGCGCGCTCGAAGTGCGCCCCCCTGAGGCTCGGGACAATGGCGGCGACCTGCTGCTGTCGTCCGGCATCCATGGCAACGAAACCGCGCCGATCGAACTGCTCGACCGCCTGTTGCATGGCATCGCCCGTGGGGAAATCAAACCCCGCTCCCGTATTCTGTTCCTGTTCGGCAACCCCGAGGCCATGCGCCGCGGCGAGCGTTATCTCGAACTGGACATCAACCGGCTGTTCAACGGCCGGCATGAAAGCAACATCGGCCCCGAGGCCATGCGCGCTGCCGAACTCGAGCAACTGGCGCGCAGTTTTTTCAGCCAGCCCGGTCGATCACGCCTGCACTACGACCTGCACACCGCGATTCGTGGTTCTAAGATCGAGCAGTTTGCCCTCTACCCTTGGAAGGAGGGGCGTCAGCATTCGCGCCGTGAACTGGCGCGCCTGAACGCCGGCGGTATGCAAGCGGTATTGCTGCAGAACAAAACCTCGATCACTTTCACTGCGTTTACCTACGAACAGTTGGAAGCCGAAGCCTTCACCCTGGAACTGGGCAAGGCCCGGCCGTTCGGGCAGAACCAGAGCGTGGACGTGTCCCGGCTGGAGGCACGCCTCAAGCACATCATTGAAGGCGATGAGCCGCCGACAGAAAGCCTGGACGGCCTGCAACTGTTTGCCGTCTCTCGCGAGGTCATCAAGCACAGCGACGCCTTTCTGATGCACCTGCCGGCGGATGTGGAAAACTTTTCGCAATTGGAAAAGGGTTATCTGCTGGCCGAAGACGTGGCCAAGACGCGCTGGGTGATCGAGGAGGAGGGTGCCCGCATCATCTTCCCCAACCCGAAGGTGAAGAATGGTTTGCGCGCAGGGATTCTTATCGTGCCTGCCACGGATGCTGGGTTGGCTTAAATCTTAAGTCCAACTGGATCCAAATGTGGGAGGGGCGGTGCGACGTTTCGACTTGCCCCCGATAGCCGTATACCAGTCAGCCCATCTGCAGCTGACTCACCGCCATCGGGGGCAAGCCCCCTCCCACATGTTGTTTTGCAGTGTTGCTTAGACCGCTACAGCACGCGGCTCACTACGGCGGATCGCCCGCACCTTGTGCAGGGTATCGGCGCAGGTACGCGCAGCTTCCTGACCCTTGTGCACGAAGTGTTCATAGAAGAACGTGGTGTGCTCGCTGCCGGCGTGGAAGTGATGCGGCGTCAGGGACACCGAGAACACCGGCACTTCAGTTTCCAGTTGAACCTGCATCAAACCGCTGACCACTGACTGGGCGACGAATTCGTGCCGGTAGATGCCACCATCCACCACCAGCGCGGCGGCGACGATGCCGGCGTAGCGACCGGTCTTGGCCAGCAACTTGGCGTGCAGGGGCAATTCAAAGGCACCGCCGACTTCAAAGAAGTCGATGTCCGATTCCTGATAGCCCTGGGCGATCATTTCGGCAAGAAAGCCTTTGCGCGATTGGTCGACGATATCCTTGTGCCAGCAGGCCTGGATAAACGCGACGCGCTCGCCGTGATGGTTTTTGCTTTTGCTGTCGATTGCGGTGGGTTGCATGTTCTGACTCCTGTTTAAGAAAAAAACAGGGCGTTATGAATCGAATGGGATTTAAGGGAATGCACAGCGGCGTCATGCAAGCATGAGGTCAGTGCGCGGCCCTTAGGTGCCAATCCCGTTCTCTCTTCATCCGGACTATGACCGTCGGCCCCGGGATCACACCGGGTCTGCTGACCTTGTCGCCGTCCTGCCGGAGCAGTTCGAGGCGCCAAGCGCTCGCGGGCTATGCACATTGCGTGCAATTACCGCCGGTGGGGAATTGCACCCCGCCCTGAGAACGTTGCCGCCAGAACCCTGGCGGCGGAGAGTTTTTAACACGGTTTTTCAAAAACTGCACGGTTGCCGTATCGATAAGCTATATCGGTTTGTTTGGTTGATATTCGATTGAATGCAGTGGGGGCTTGATATTGCGTGGCTTTGCCCGCAGTAATCACACACAAAAGGACTTATCCATTCCGTTAGAGGCCCCCTTCATGACCGTGATTGACCTGCGCAGCGACACCGTGACCCAACCCACCCCCGGTATGCTCGACGCGATGGCCGGCGCGGTCAGCGGTGATGACGTCTATGGCGAAGACCCCAGCGTCAACAAGCTGGAGGCGGAACTGGCCAAGCGTCTGGGCTTCGCCGCCGCGCTGTTCGTGCCCACTGGCACCATGAGCAATTTGCTGGCATTGATGGCCCACTGTGAGCGCGGCGAGGAATATATCGTCGGCCAGCAGGCCCATACCTACAAATACGAAGGCGGCGGGGCGGCCGTGCTGGGTTCGATCCAGCCGCAGCCGCTGGAAGTGCAAGCGGACGGTTCCCTGGACCTTGACCACGTGCTGGCGGCGATCAAGCCTGACGATTTCCACTTTGCCCGCACGCGCTTGCTGGCGCTGGAAAACACCATGCAAGGCAAGGTCCTGCCGATGGAGTACCTGGCCAAGGCGCGTGCGTTTACCCGTGAGCATGGCCTGGCCTTGCACCTGGACGGGGCGCGGATCTACAACGCAGCGATCAAGCTGGGGGTGGGTGCGCGTGACATCGCCAAGCATTTCGATTCGGTGTCGGTGTGCCTGTCCAAGGGCCTTGGCGCACCGGTCGGCTCGGTGCTGTGCGGTTCCACGGCGTTGATCGCCAAGGCCCGGCGCCTGCGCAAGATGGTCGGTGGCGGAATGCGTCAGGCAGGTTCGTTGGCGGCAGCGGGGCTGTATGCCCTGGATCATCAGGTACAGCGCCTGGCCGAGGACCACGCCAACGCGCAGTGGCTGGGTGATGAGCTGCGCAAGGTCGGTTACACGGTGGAGCCGGTGCAGACCAACATGGTCTATGTGCAAATTGGCGAGCAGGCGCAGGCGTTGAAAGCCTTTGCCGCAGAGCGCGGGATCAAGTTGAGTGCCGCGCCGCGCCTGCGTATGGTCACCCATCTGGATGTCAGCCGGGCACAGATCGAGCAAGTCGTGCAGACATTCGTCGCATTTTCGCAGAAATGACAGTGCAGACCGTCTAATTGACTGTTTCTATCACATAAACACGCTGTACCACCGGCGAAGGGCCGATATAATGCGGCCCTTTGCCGTCGCTCCGTCTGATGATGTTGCGCACTGGCCTTTGGCCGCAGCCTCCGTGGAAGAACCTAATGAAAAGCGCAGAAATCCGTGAAGCCTTCCTTCGCTTCTTCGAAGAGCAAGGTCACACCCGTGTAGCCTCCAGCTCCTTGATCCCAGGCAATGACCCCACCCTGCTGTTCACTAACGCGGGGATGAACCAGTTCAAGGACTGTTTCCTGGGCCAGGAAAAGCGCGCCTATACTCGCGCCACCAGCAGCCAGAAGTGCGTACGCGCCGGCGGCAAGAACAGCGACCTGGAAAACGTCGGTTACACCGCGCGTCACCACACGTTCTTCGAAATGCTGGGTAACTTCAGCTTCGGCGACTATTTCAAGAAGGATGCGATTACCTTCGCCTGGACCTTCCTGACCGGCGTGCTGAAACTGCCCAAGGAAAAACTCTGGGTTACCGTCTACGCGACGGACGACGAAGCCTATGACATCTGGACCCAGCAAATCGGTGTACCTGCCGAGCGCATGATTCGCATCGGCGACAACAAGGGTGCGCCTTACGCTTCCGATAACTTCTGGACCATGGGCGATACCGGCCCGTGCGGCCCTTGCACCGAGATCTTCTACGATCACGGTGCGGACATCTGGGGTGGCCCACCGGGCTCGCCGGATGAAGACGGTGACCGCTACATCGAAATCTGGAACAACGTGTTCATGCAGTTCAATCGCACCGCCGATGGCGTGTTGCATCCGCTGCCGGCGCCGTCGGTGGACACCGGCATGGGCCTGGAGCGGATCAGTGCGGTCATGCAGCACGTTCATTCCAACTATGAAATCGACCTGTTCACCAACCTGCTGAGCGCTTCGGCTGCGGCCATTGGTTGCACCAATGAAGGCCAGTCGTCGCTCAAAGTGGTATCGGACCACATCCGTTCCTGTGGCTTCCTGATTGCCGATGGTGTGTTGCCGTCCAATGAAGGGCGTGGCTACGTGCTGCGTCGCATCATCCGTCGCGCCTGCCGTCACGGTAACAAGCTGGGTGCCACCGGCAGCTTCTTCTACAAAATCGTGGCTGCACTGGTTGCCGAGATGGGCGATGCCTTCCCGGAACTCAAGCAGCAGCAGAGCAATATCGAGCGCGTACTCAAGGCCGAGGAGGAGCAGTTCTCCAAGACACTGGAGCACGGTCTGAAGATTCTCGAGCAGGACCTGGCTGAGCTCAAAGGCTCTGTGGTACCGGGCGACGTGGTGTTCAAGCTTTACGACACCTACGGTTTCCCGATGGACCTGACCGCCGATATCGCCCGTGAACGCGAGCTGACCATCGATGAAGCCGGGTTTGAGCGTGAGATGGAAGCCCAGCGTGTGCGTGCGCGTTCCGCCAGCTCCTTTGGCCTGGACTACAACACCCTGGTCAAGGTTGACGTGCCCACCGAGTTCATCGGCTACAAGGCTACCGCCGGCTCGGCCAAGATCGTTGCCATCTATAAAGACGGCAAGTCGGTCGATGTATTGAGCGAAGGCGAAGAAGCCGTGGTGGTGCTGGACCAGACTCCATTCTACGCCGAGTCAGGTGGCCAGATTGGTGATTGTGGTTTCCTCAGCTCGACGTCCGGCCGTTTCGAGGTGCGCGACACCACCAAGACCGGCGGTGCTTTCCTGCATCACGGTGTGTTGGTGCTGGGCAGCCTGACCGTCGGCGCACCAGTGGATACCCAGGTCGATGCCGACGTACGGCACGCAACTGCGTTGAACCACTCGGCCACTCACCTGCTTCACGCTGCCTTGCGTCAAGTGCTGGGCGAGCATGTTCAGCAAAAGGGCTCGTTGGTCGACAGCCAGCGCCTGCGGTTTGACTTCAGCCACTTTGAAGCAATCAAGCCTGAGCAGATCAAGGCGCTGGAAGATATTGTCAATGCCGAGGTGCGCAAGAACACGCCGGTAGAAACTGAAGAAACTGACATCGAAACCGCCAAGGCCAAGGGCGCCATGGCGTTGTTTGGCGAGAAGTACGGCGACGAAGTTCGCGTGCTGAGCATGGGTGGTAGCTTCTCGGTCGAGCTGTGTGGTGGTATCCACGCTAACCGTACCGGCGATATCGGCCTGCTGAAAATCATCAGCGAAGGTGGTGTGGCGTCCGGTGTGCGTCGTATCGAGGCGGTGACCGGTGCTGCGGCCCTGGCTTACCTCAATGCCGCCGAAGAACAACTCAAGGAAGCGGCCAGCCTGGTCAAGGGCAGCCGTGACAATCTGATCGACAAACTGTCTGCCGTGCTGGAGCGCAACCGTGCGCTGGAGAAACAGCTGGAGCAGTTGCAGGCCAAGGCGGCCAGCGCTGCGGGCGATGATCTGTCGGCCTCGGCGGTTGACGTCAAGGATGTGAAAGTTCTGGCGGCGCGCCTGGACGGTCAGGACGGCAAGGCGTTGTTGGCCTTGGTCGATCAGTTGAAGAACAAGCTCGGCCGCGCAGTGATCCTGCTCGGCAGTGTCCATGAGGATAAGGTCGTTCTGGTTGCCGGTGTAACCAAAGACCTGACTGGCCAACTCAAGGCCGGTGATTTGATGAAGCAAGCCGCTGCGGCAGTGGGCGGCAAGGGCGGTGGTCGTCCGGACATGGCACAAGGCGGTGGTGTAGATGCCGGTGCCCTGGATGCGGCCCTGGCCTTGACCGTGCCGTTTGTCGAGGCAGGTATTTAAGGCACTGTTAATCGGCCCGTGGTCTAGTCACGGGCTTGTTCAGTGCGGGTGGATTGGATATTAGGCGCCCCTTTACGGGCTGAGGCGGCTTGGAAATGGCTTTGATCGTACAGAAATTTGGAGGCACCTCGGTCGGCTCTGTAGAAAGAATCGAGCAGGTCGCCGACAAGGTTAAGAAATTCCGCGATGCCGGCGATGACCTGGTTGTGGTGCTGTCAGCCATGAGCGGCGAGACCAATCGCCTGATCGACCTGGCCAAGGCTATCAGTGGGGATCAACAGCCGTTGCCACGTGAGCTGGATGTGATTGTGTCCACGGGCGAGCAGGTAACCATTGCGCTGTTGGCCATGGCTCTGAACAAGCGTGGCGTGCCGGCGGTGTCCTACACGGGCAGCCAGGTGCGCATTCTCACCGACAGCGCGCACACCAAGGCGCGTATCCTGCAGATTGATGATCAGAAAATTCGTACTGATCTGAAGGCTGGGCGCGTGGTAGTTGTAGCGGGTTTCCAAGGTGTGGACGAGCAAGGCAACATCACCACCCTCGGGCGTGGCGGTTCTGACACCACGGGTGTGGCACTGGCGGCAGCGCTCAAGGCTGACGAATGCCAGATCTATACCGATGTGGATGGCGTCTACACCACTGACCCGCGCGTCGTGCCAGTGGCCCAGCGCCTGGACAAGATCACCTTTGAAGAAATGCTGGAAATGGCCAGCCTTGGTTCCAAGGTGCTGCAGATTCGCGCGGTGGAGTTCGCCGGCAAGTACAACGTTCCGCTGCGCGTATTGCACAGCTTCAAGGAGGGTCCGGGCACCCTCATTACTATTGATGAAGAGGAATCCATGGAACAGCCGATCATTTCCGGCATCGCTTTCAACCGCGATGAAGCCAAGCTGACGATCCGTGGCGTGCCAGACACCCCGGGCGTGGCTTTCAAGATTCTGGGTCCTGTCAGCGATGCGAATGTTGAAGTCGACATGATCGTGCAGAACGTTTCGCACGATAACACCACCGATTTCACCTTCACCGTGCACCGCAACGAATACGATGCGGCATTGAAAATCCTGCAGAACACAGCGAGCGAGATTGGCGCCCGTGAAGTGGTCGGCGATACCAAGATTGCCAAGGTATCGATCGTAGGGGTGGGCATGCGTTCCCATGCCGGCGTTGCCAGCCGTATGTTCGGGGCCCTCGCCAAGGAGGGTATCAACATCCAGATGATTTCCACTTCGGAAATCAAAGTCTCGGTAGTGCTCGAAGAGAAGTACCTGGAACTGGCTGTACGCGCGCTGCATACCGCTTTTGAGCTTGACGCTCCGGCCCGACAGGGCGAGTGATGTGTTGCCAGGAAGGCGCGGTTTACCGCGCCTTTCATTTTTTTGTGGGGCGCATGTTCTTTTGCGTGGGCTCGACAATACTTAGGTGTGTAGGGCTACGGCTTTTGGGTTGTAGGTCGAATGCCTTTTTTTTGCAGACTGTTGTTCCTGAACTGAAATGCGTGAGGAGAAAGGCATGCTGATTCTGACTCGTCGTTGCGCAGAAAGCCTGATTATCGGTGATGGCGAAATCACCGTGACCGTGCTCGGCGTCAAAGGCAATCAAGTGCGTATTGGGGTTAACGCTCCAAAAGAGGTAGCGGTTCACCGCGAGGAAATCTACCTGCGGATCAAGAAAGAGAAGGACGAAGAACCAAGCCTTTAATTTTTATCGTTTTTTATGTTTGCAAACGGGGATGAACGTGGTTAATATACGCCCCGTGTTGCGGAGAGCTGGCCGAGTGGCCGAAGGCGCTCCCCTGCTAAGGGAGTACACCTCAAAAGGGTGTCGGGGGTTCGAATCCCCCGTTCTCCGCCATTATTTGCTTAGTACGTTGCAATCTGGTTTTTTCGGTAAGTTGTTGAAAATACTCGAAAAAATAGCTTTACATAGAGATTGAACGGCCTATAATGCGCGGCAACAAATGCACTCGTAGCTCAGCTGGATAGAGTACTCGGCTACGAACCGAGCGGTCACAGGTTCGAATCCTGTCGAGTGCACCATTTAAGAGTTAGTTGCAGCGATGCAGGTAGCTCGGCTTCAACCAGTTGTGATCTGGTCTAAAAACACAATCTGCACTCGTAGCTCAGCTGGATAGAGTACTCGGCTACGAACCGAGCGGTCACAGGTTCGAATCCTGTCGAGTGCACCATACAAACAAAAAGCCCGCCTAGTGCGGGCTTTTTGCCGTCTGGGGTTTATGTAGGTTTTATCCTGGTGTGGGTCTTTTTATCTTTCCCATGTGTTTTCCCTCTCCTGCGTGTCGTCGCATTTCTATAGGTGCAGCCAATACTGAACATTGGCTCGCAAGCGCTTGTTCTTTCCAGTTTTTTAACGTTTAAAACGGCCGGGCGGTGTATCATGCGCCGGTCAGCCCCGTCGGGGCTTGTGGAATACCTCCATGGACTTACCCAGTAGTGACTCAGTACCCCGTTTTACCAATCATGAATTGACTGATTGATCCTTCCGGCGTGCCCCGCTGCTGGGAGTGGAGTTCGCCTATGACCGAAGTAGAAGTAAAGAAAACACAAGAAAGCCTGCAGGATCGTCTGGCTCAAGTCATCGAGCTGCTGCAGCGCCAGCGCGTGGTCGAAGACCTCACGCACCGCCAGGAAGGTCCGAACCACGACCGCGTTGAAAACCTGGTTCACCGGCAAAACCTCGTCGAGTTACAACGCAAGCTCGATGACCTGCACTCCGCCGACGTTGCCTACATCCTCGAAGCTTTGCCGCTGGATGATCGACTGACCCTTTGGCAGTTGGTCAAGGCCGATCGCGACGGTGACATCCTCCTGGAGGTGTCTGACTCGGTCCGTGAAACGCTGATCGCCGACATGGATGATCATGAGCTCCTGGCCGCCGCCAAGGAGATGGATGCGGACGAACTGGCCGACCTGGCACCTGAGCTGCCCCGGGATGTTGTTCATGAGTTGATGGAGGCGCTCGATACGCAGCAGCGTGAGCGCGTGCGATCGGCGCTGTCCTATGACGAGGACCAGGTCGGTGCGCTGATGGATTTCGAGATGGTCACCATCCGCGAAGACGTCAGTCTGGAAGTGGTACTGCGTTACTTGCGTCGCCTCAAAGAGCTGCCGGGCCATACCGACAAGCTGTTCGTGGTCGACTACGAGGGAATTCTCAAAGGCGTGTTGCCGATCAAGCGCCTGCTGGTAAATGATCCAGAGAAGAAAGTAGCTGACCTGATGGCCAGCGATACCGTCAGCTTCCATCCTGACGAAGATGCCTACGACGCGGCCCAGGCCTTTGAGCGTTACGACTTGATCTCGGCTCCGGTGGTCGACAAGAACGGCAAGTTGATCGGTCGTCTGACCATCGATGAAATCGTTGACTTGATCCGTGAAGAGAGTGAAACCGAAGTCCTCAACATGGCGGGTTTGCGTGAAGAGGAAGACATTTTTGCGTCAGTCTGGCGTTCTCTGCATAACCGCTGGGCCTGGCTGGCGGTTAACCTGATCACGGCATTTATCGCGTCTCGTGTCATCGGGTTGTTTGAAGGTTCAATCGAAAAGCTGGTGGCATTGGCAGCGTTGATGCCGATTGTGGCGGGTATCGGCGGTAACTCCGGTAACCAGACCATCACCATGATCGTGCGGGCCATGGCGCTGGATCAGGTGAGTACGGCCAACTCTTCACGCCTACTGCGCAAGGAGCTGGCTGTGGGCCTTATCAACGGCCTGGTGTGGGGTGGAGTGATTGGTGTGGTGGCCTATCTCCTTTATGGCAGTTGGTCCTTGGGTGTGGTGATGACGGCCGCCATGACCCTCAACCTGCTGCTGGCTGCCTTGATGGGGGTATTGATCCCTATGACGCTCGCGCGCCTTGGTCGCGATCCCGCCATGGGAGCCAGCGTGATGATTACTGCCATGACTGACAGTGGTGGCT
The DNA here is from genome assembly GCF_023127835.1 of Pseudomonas sp. B329. Taxonomy (NCBI): domain Bacteria; kingdom Pseudomonadati; phylum Pseudomonadota; class Gammaproteobacteria; order Pseudomonadales; family Pseudomonadaceae; genus Pseudomonas; species Pseudomonas sp. B329. The sequence continues at coordinate 32,123 of NZ_SPKP01000024.1, forward strand.
TCTTCATCTTCCTGGGCCTGGCAACGATCTTCCTGCTCTGATCCTTTCTGCGGGGGCATGTCTGCCCCCGCTTTGCTCCCCATCTCCAAAATTCAGGCAAAAAAAAGCCAGCACATGGCTGGCTTCGGCTTTCAGTGTCAATCAATTGGCTTCTGCGGCCGCCTCAACATCGTGAGCGATAAGCGAGACGAGGGCGTTTTGCTGGCGGTGGGAGAGCTGACGAAAACGCTGCAGCAGTTCGCGTTCGTGCAGTGACAGCTCCGGGCTATCCAGGCGCATGCTCAACTCTTCACCCAAGGCACCTTCCTGAATAAGGCTTTGTTCCAGGCGTGCGATGATTTCAGAGTTCATGCTGCGGTGATGATTGCGAGCCACCTCGGCAATGCGTTCCCGCATTCCGTCTGGCAGACGTACGACGAATTTGTCAGCCGTACGGCTGGAATAAATTGCCTGTTTCAATGGGCGCATATATTTAACCGGTTAGTTCAGGGGAGCGGTTTCTGGAATTGGCCGCAAGATGAGTGTTAAGACAAGGCTCACGACCAAAGTTCAACCCGAATTGCAAAGAGGCCGCATCATGCCTCAGATTTGCCATTTCATTGGCGTCAATTCTGTGACAAATATTGAACCGCCTAAAGGCTTTGTGCCAGTACTGAATTGCATTTTTGCGGACTGGTTTGAAAACTTTGGCGCTGATGCAGTGCTAGTCCATCAACGCGCAGGGCTACGGCGCATCTGGGTTGAAGGGCGCAGCGCAATATGGCCTTTTGCCCTCAGTCTTAAGCCTAGTGGCAGTTTGCCGATTTGCTAGGGTGATTCGACATAAGGTAGGGGGGGAGGGGGTTAGCGCAGCAATGGATCGAACTTGATTCGGCGACCGGCGATGAGGGCCAACATCAGTAGGCTACCAAACACGGCGCTGACGATGAAGGCGGTGGCTTGAACTCCAGGGGAGTCAGTAGCGAGGGCCAGAAAGCCTGCCATGAGGGTCAAGCATAGAAAAAGCCAGGCAGGTTTGGACATTGATAGTTATCTCAGAAAACCCAGTGCTCGGATGTAGGTGCTGCTTGTGTTTCTCGGGTCAGGAGAACGGGTGACTGCTCGGTAGCAGTGACTACCGCCAGCTGGGGGCGTTGTTGCAGATGATGGGGAACTGCTTGGCTGGCCAGTGCGGCATCTTGAGTATTGACTGGCTGGAAATGAAATATCACCAGTGCGGCCAGGGCTACGGCATTGAGAGCTAATAGTAGGATGCTATTCATGGTCATGTTCTCCGCGGTGCTTGGTTCGCTTGGTTTATGCAAAGAACATTGCAGATGCCGTGCCAAACTATTTTCCCTTTAAAATCAATTAGTTGATTTGCCTATGTGGGGGGTTCGGGTTGCAGTTTGCAATGATGGCATTTTGAGGTAGTGCAATTTGCACGATCACTGCAAGTCCCCGTGTTTACTGGGTGAAGCTATAAAGATATGTGCAAGGATTGCCCTACAAGCAAAATGCCTAAGGACGACATGACAAAAACTACCTCGACCGTTAATATGCACGCCGTCTGTCGCTGGTCTCATCCGCGACGCGCTTGTCATTTGTCCCAGTAGCTCAATTGGATAGAGCATCCCCCTCCTAAGGGGAAGGTTGGCCGTTCGAACCGGCCCTGGGACACCATCTTTATAGACTGAACGCCTGCCATGGCGTTTAGTGCTATCTACAAGACATCCGCTTTTCTCTCTGCTGCATTTCCTTCGATCTGAATCCTGCTATCTGTTGATAGCCTGGCATTTGTTGCAGGTTGTTTTTTGCGTCAGGAGTATCCAGTGCGGGCAATGCGCTGGCTCCCTTCTCTATATATAGAGATTCACAGAGGCTCCAGGCCTGGTGCACGGCAGGTCAAATGGGAGTTTTGAGTTTTTTGATTTAATGGGGTTGACGCACATGCAAATCCCTGTAGAATTCGCCTCCCGCTTCGGAGAGATCTTAAGCGCAAGTGGTTGAAG
>NZ_SPKP01000025.1:0-21540 GCF_023127835.1 Pseudomonas sp. B329
CACAACAGCAGACCCGGCGCGACGGGGAAACTAATTGAGAACGCCCCCTAGACTGGCTCTCACTTAGACACAATAACAAGTGCGCCAAGGAGGACGTTGCCGTGAGCCTAGCCCCTGCATCATCGCCAGAAAACATCAAAGCCCAGGTCAGTGCTGCCGAATGGCAAACCCGCGTTGACCTGGCGGCCTGTTATCGCCTGGTGGCGATGCATGGTTGGGATGATCTGATCTTCACGCATATTTCCGCCAAGGTGCCGGGCACGGAAGATTTCCTGATCAACCCTTATGGGCTGATGTTCCACGAAATCACGGCCTCAAGCCTGGTCAAGGTTGACCAGGCCGGCAACAAGCAAATGGACAGCCCCTACGAGATCAACCCCGCGGGCTATACCATCCACAGCGCCATCCACGAAGTGCGTCATGACGTGACCTGCGTGTTGCATACCCACACCGCTGCCGGTGTGGCGGTTTGCGCACAAAAGCAAGGCGTATTGCCCATCAGTCAGCAGTCGCTGTTTGTGTTGTCCAGCCTCGGCTATCACGCCTACGAAGGCGTAGCACTGAACCACGAGGAAAAAGCCCGTTTGCAGGCGGACCTGGGGCAAAACAATTTCCTCATGCTGCATAACCACGGCTTGCTGACCTGTGCTGGCACTATCGCCGATACCTTCCTGATGATGTTCACCTTCCAGCGCGCCTGCGAGATCCAGGTGCTGGCGCAAAACGGCGCAGCGCAGCTGATTGCCATCGAGCCGCAAATCCTGGCTGGCGCCACGGCGATGGTGGCGGCTGTCACAAAAAGCGCCCAAGGTATGGGAGGTGCGCTGGCCTGGCCGGCGCTGCTGCGCAAATTGGACCACCAGAACCCCGGGTATAAAAGCTGATGCCACTCGCCGAGATACCGCTCAGAGCCTGGCGCAAACGCGGCCAGGACTTCGTCTTTCGTGGCCGTACCCTGCGTTACTGGGTGGCCGGGCAGGGCACGCCTCTGCTGCTTATTCATGGCTTCCCCACCGCCAGTTGGGATTGGCATTACCTGTGGCAGCCCCTGGCCCAGCGCAATCTGGTGATTGCCTGCGACATGCTCGGTTTTGGTGACTCGGCCAAGCCCCTGAACCACGACTATTGCCTGTTGGAGCAAGCCGACTTGCAACAGGCGTTGCTTGAACACCTGGGAGTGGAGCAGCCGGTGCATGTGTTGGCCCATGACTATGGCGACAGTGTCGCCCAGGAGTTACTTGCCCGGCATTACGAAGGCCGCTTCCAGATGGCCAGTTGCGTATTTCTCAACGGCGGGCTGTTCCCGGAAACCCACCGTCCCACCCTGGTGCAAAAGTTATTGCTCAGCCCGTTGGGCTGGATGATCGGCCGGGCTTATGGGCGCAATGCCCTGGCCAGCAGTTTCAGCCAGATATTCGGCCCGCGAACGCGGCCCAGTGAAAGCGCTCTGGATGATTTCTGGAGTCTGATCAGTTGCAACGACGGGCCGCGTATCCTGCACAAACTGATCGCCTACATTCCCCAGCGTCGACGCCTGCGTGATCGCTGGGTGGCCGCCATGCAGCACGGCAGCGTGCCGATGCGGGTGATCGACGGCGAGGTGGACCCGATTTCCGGCGGCCATATGGTCGAGCGCTTTGAGCAACTGGTGCCCCACGCCGACACGGTATTGCTGGCCGATATCGGCCATTACCCGCAGATCGAGGCGCCGGTGCAGGTGCTCAGGCATTACCAGGCCTTTCGGGATCGCATCGGCCAGCCTTCGCCGCAAGCGGTCTATTCCTGAGCCTGGCTTCTCCAGCGGGTATCATCCTGCTGCCTTATCGAGCACCATTCAGCCTCGGCCGTCTTTATTGTGACCAAAGGCGCTGTGCGTGACACTCTGCCTATTCCCATTGTCGCCAGCGGAGTTCGGTATGAGTGAATCAGTGCAGTTCCAGGATAAGGTCGTGATCGTCACCGGTGCCGGCGGTGGCCTGGGCCGTGCTCATGCACTGCTGTTCGCCAGGCACGGAGCCAAAGTGCTGGTCAATGACCTGGGTGGCTCCACCCAGGGCGAGGGCGCCAACGCCTCGGCGGCCGACCGGGTGGTAGCAGAGATTCGCGCGGCAGGCGGCATTGCCGAGGCCAACCATGACTCGGTCACCGACGGTGACAAGATCGTACAGAACGCTCTGGATGTCTTCGGCCGGATCGACGTGGTAGTCAACAACGCCGGGATCCTGCGCGACAAGACTTTCCACAAGATGGACGACGGCGACTGGGATCTGGTTTACCGGGTGCATGTCGAAGGCGCCTACAAGGTTACGCGTGCCGCCTGGCCCCATCTGCGCGAGCAAGGTTATGGCCGGGTGATCTTCACCGCCTCCACGTCAGGCATCTACGGCAACTTCGGCCAGTCCAATTACGGCATGGCCAAGTTGGGCCTGTATGGGTTGACCCGCACCCTGGCGCTGGAAGGGCGCAAGAACAATATCCTGGTCAACGCCATCGCCCCTACCGGCGGTACGCGCATGACCGAAGGGCTGATCCCGCCCCAGGTATTCGAGCGGCTCAAGCCGGAACTGGTCAGCCCGTTGGTGGTGTATTTGGGCAGTGAAGCCTGCCAGGAAACTTCAGGGTTGTTCGAAGTGGGTGGCGGCTGGATCGGCAAGACCCGTTGGGAGCGCAGCCTGGGGGTGGGGTTTGATCCCGAAGCGGGCTTCTCGCCGGACGACGTGGCGGCGCATTGGCAGCAGATCTGTGATTTCGAAGGGGCTGCACATCCCAAGGACAACATTGAGGCATTGAAGGAGATGATGGCCAACTTGCAGAAGTTCAGCCTCTGATCATTGCCGGAACATCACTGAATCTCGCGGGGCGTCGATGACGCCCCTTTTTATTTCAGGCATAAAAAAGGCCGCTGCATAAGCAGCGGCCGAAGTAAGACGTTGGATCAAGGAGCGACAAATCAACGTCAGTGAACACCGGTAACAGACTGAATACGGGATCAATCCGTTGTAAATCTGCTGTTCTCCCCCAGCAGGGAGCGGGCCATTTGCCCTGAAAGCGGGGTAAGAATAGTCGCTTGTAACAAAATGAGTAATAGCAGTTCAGGACAAGGACTGTTACCAATTACGCAACAGTTGTGCGGCGTTCATCGACTCTTCTGATAACGCCCTATCCACCCCATTCATGCGCAATCTTCACGCCACAGGCGGTGGCCAAGGCGACGACGCTGGGCTTGATGGCCTAGGCGCGTAATGCCTGGCGGTATTCGCCCGGGGTGGCCCCCAAGGCCTGGCGAAAGCGCTGGTTGAAATGGCTGGCGCTGGAAAAACCGCACCTCAAAGCCACTTCACCCAGGGGCAGCGTGCTGCTGCGCAGCAGGGTCTTCGCCCGCGCCAGACGGCGTGCCAGCAGGTACTGATGGGGCGGCACGCCGAAACTCTGACGGAACATCCGGGCGAAATGGTATTCCGACAGCGCGCACATCGATGCCAACTGGCCGAGGCTGATGGAGTCTTCGACATGGTGGTCGATGTACTCCACCAGACGCCGCCGTTGGTGCGCCGCCAGCCCGCCTTTGAGGCGCAGGCCCTCGCGTACGCCGACCTGGTTGAGCAGGGTGTGGCTGAGCAACTCATGGGCCAGGCTGCTGGTCAGCAAGCACTCTGCGGGTTCGAGCCAGTTGAGGCTAATCAGCTGGTGAAAGCGCCGGGCCTGGCGGGCGTCTTCAAGGAAGGTCGTCTCACGCAACTGCAATTCCCGCGGCTCGCGGTCCAGCAGGGTGACGCAGCCGAGGGCAAATTGCTCCGGGCTGAAATACACGTGGGCCAGGCGAATCTCGCCATTGATCACCCACGCCGACTGGTGCTCGGCCGGCAGAATGCACAATTTGTCGGGGCCGCCCTTGGTACCCGGTCGGTCGCGACGAAAGGTGCCCGTGCCGCCGCCGATATAGCAGGACAAGGTGTGATGGCTGGGCGCCTGATAGTCCTGGGCATCGTGGTGGTTGCTCCACACGGCCGCAGACAAACCGTCACCGAGCTCGGCGCAGGCTTCCAGGCGTGCGTGGGGCGAGCGGTTGAGGGATTGAAAGACGTGCAGCGATTCCAGCTCTGGCATGGTGTGTTCTCCGACGCCTTGCATCCTACTCCCGGCGGCGAGCGCTGTGAGCCCGTCACCCGACAAAAGCGCAAGAATGTGCAAGAACCTCAGGGCGATTAACCGCAACACTGTGGCTCAATCGTCGGAGCCTGCTATGAACCTCTTCTTGTACTTACTCACGGTGCTGATTTGGGGTACCACCTGGATCGCGCTCAAATGGCAACTGGGCGTGGTGGCGATTCCCGTGTCGATTGTCTATCGCTTCGGCCTGGCGGCGCTGGTGCTGTTCGCGCTGTTGCTGCTCAGCCGCAAATTGCAGGTGATGAACCGCCGCGGGCACCTGATTTGCCTGGCCCAAGGGCTGTGCCTTTTCTGCGTCAACTTCATGTGCTTTCTCACCGCCAGCCAGTGGATCCCCAGTGGCCTGGTCGCCGTGGTGTTTTCCACGGCGACCTTGTGGAATGCCCTGAATGCCCGGGTGTTTTTCGGCCAGCGGGTTGCACGTAACGTATTGACGGGCGGCGCGCTGGGGCTGCTGGGCCTGGGCTTTCTGTTCTGGCCGGAACTGGCCGGGCATACCGCCAGCCCGCAGACCTTGCTCGGGCTGGGCCTGGCGCTGCTGGGAACGCTGTGTTTTTCGGCGGGCAATATGCTGTCGAGCCTGCAACAGAAGGCCGGGCTCAAACCGTTGACCACCAATGCCTGGGGCATGGCCTATGGGGCAGCCATGTTGGCGACCTATTGCGCAGTGCGTGGAATTCCCTTCGAGATGGACTGGAGCGCACGGTATATCGGTGCGCTGTGGTACCTGGTGATCCCGGGCTCGGTGATTGGGTTTACCGCCTACCTCACCCTGGTCGGCCGCATGGGGCCGGAAAAAGCGGCATATTGCACCGTGCTGTTTCCGGTGGTGGCGTTGAATGTGTCTGCATTCGCCGAGGGCTACCAGTGGACGGCGCCGGCGTTGGTGGGGCTGGTGCTGGTGATGTTGGGGAATGTATTGGTGTTTCGTAAACCCAAACCGGTAAACCCGGTTTTCCAAGCGAAACACATTTAACCGAGTTGCCTGGTCTATTTCAGGCCCAGGCGCTTGGCCATGCGCCCAAGGTTGGCGCGGTCCAGGCCCAGTTCGCGGGCGGCGCCGGCCCAGTTGTGCTGATGACGTTCCAGACAGGCGCTGATGATCTGGCGCTGATAGTGCTCGGTGGCCTGGCGCAGGTCGCCAGTGGCGATGGGCGCGGCTTGCACTGGTACATCAATCACCGCTGCACTGATGTCAGGCAAGTCCAGGTCCTGGGCGCTCAGGCTGAGAATCTTCGGGCGTTCGCGACAGTTGCCCAAGGCTTTGAGCGCGCTACGTCCGATCAGGTGTTCCAGTTCGCGCACATTGCCCGGCCAGTTGTAAGCCAGCAGCGCCGCCTGGGCGTCACTGGTCAGGCGCAAGCTACCCAGGCCCATGCGCGACCGGTTCTGTTCGAGGAAAAAGCCTGCCAATAGCAGCACATCCCGTCCGCGCTCACGCAGCGCCGGCACTTGCAGCGGGTACACGCTCAGGCGATGGTAGAAATCGGCGCGGTAGCGGCCATTGCGCACCTCTTCGGCAAGGTCGCGGTTGGTGGCGGCAATCAGGCGCACGTCCACCTGGTGTTCCTTGTCCGAGCCCAGGCGCTGCAACTGGCCGCTTTGCAATACGCGCAGCAGCTTGGCCTGCACGCTCAATGACAGTTCACCCACTTCGTCCAGGAACAACGTGCCGCCGTTGGCCAGTTCGAATTTGCCCCGTCGCTCATTCAACGCGCCGGTGAAAGCACCGCGCACATGGCCGAACAGCTCGCTCTCTACCAGGGTTTCCGGTAGCGCGGCGCAATTGAGGCTGATCATCGGCTTGTCGGCACGCGATGACGCGGCATGGATCGCCTGGGCCACCAGTTCCTTGCCGACCCCGGTTTCGCCGGTGATCAGCACGGTCAGGTCGCTGCCGCCCACCAGCTTGATTTCCTCGACCAGCCGTTTGTGCGCTTTGCTCTGGCCGATCATTTCCTTGTGCTGCTGACCGCTGGCCTGGCGATAGATTTCGGCGCGCTGGTGCTCGTCCTCGGCCCGTAGCGCCAGGCGCTCAATGCGTTCAGCCACATTGACCGTGGCCGCGGCCAGGCTGGCGAAGGCTTGCAGCGCGTCCAGTTCGACCCGCTCAAAGCGTTCGTTGTCGAGGGCGTCAAGGGTCAGCAGGCCCCAGGGCTGGTCGTCGATAAACAGCGGGCAGCCCATGCAGTCGTGGACTTCAAGGTGGCCGTGCAAGCCAGCGACCAAGCCGTCATAGGGGTCGGGCAATTGGCTGTCGCTGTCGAAGCGGGTAGGGCCGGGGCTGCTGAGCAATATTTCAAAGCGCGGGTGTTCGCTGATCTTGAAACGGCGGCCCAGGGTATCGGCGCTCAAGCCATCCACCGCCAGCGGCACCAGCCATTCGCCATCCAGGCGCAGCAGCGCGGCGGCATCACACGGCAGCAGGGCGCGCATGGCTTGCAGCAGGCGGCGGTAGCGCTCGCCTTCGGGCAATTCGCGGGACAGGTCGGCGACCAGCGGCAGCAGGGCGGTGAGCAGCGATTTTGCAGTCATAATGACTCCTTGTAGTCGATATGACTATAAAGCGTAAGAAGTCATATTGACTACAAAATACTTAAGATGTTGAAAATTAAGGATTTATTAGTTGGCACGAATACTGACTACCTAAAGGTAATGAGTAAAAAGACCCAGGAGTCTGCCATGCTAAGTGCCCAAGACCGTGCCATCGTCAAATCCACTGTGCCCCTGCTGGAAAGCGGCGGCGAAGCACTGATTACCCACTTCTACCGCATGATGCTGTCCGAGTATCCCGAAGTCCGCCCGCTGTTCAACCAGGCCCACCAGGCCAGCGGCGACCAGCCCCGGGCCTTGGCCAATGGCGTGCTGATGTATGCGCGGCATATCGACCAGTTGGACCAGTTGGGTGACCTGGTGGCCAAGATCATCAACAAGCACGTGGCCTTGCAGATCCTGCCGGAGCATTACCCGATTGTGGGTGCCTGCTTGCTGCGGGCTATTTCCGAAGTGCTGGGCAGCGAGATTGCCACCCCTGAGGTGATGAGTGCCTGGGGCGCGGCCTACGGCCAATTGGCGGACATTTTGATCGGTGCCGAAGCGGCCATCTACGACGAAAAAGCCCAGGCGCCCGGCGGCTGGCGGGGGGCGCGACCATTCCTGTTGGTCAAGCGCGTGGAGGAGAGTGACGAGATCATCTCCTTCTATTTCGCCCCAGTGGACAATGGCCCGATCCTGGCTGCCGAGCCCGGCCAGTACATCGGCCTGAAGTTGGTCCTCGACGGCGAAGAGGTGCGTCGCAACTATTCCCTGTCGGCCCTCACTGATACCGGCATGTACCGCATCAGCGTCAAGCGCGAAGCCGGCGGGCGAGTGTCCAACTACCTGCATGACCAGATGCACGTTGGCGCGACGGTTGACCTGTTTCCACCGTCGGGCGAGTTCACCCTGGCTGCCAGCGATAAGCCGCTGGTGCTGATCAGCGGCGGGGTGGGCATTACGCCAACCCTGCCGATGCTCGAAGCAGCCCTGGCGAGCGAGCGGCCGGTGCACTTTATTCACTGTGCGCGTAATGGCGGGGTGCATGCGTTCCGTGACTGGGTGGACACCCTGGCGGCCAAGCACCCGCAGCTCAAGCGCTTCTACTGCTACGCCGAGGATGACGGTATCAGCCCGGCGGCGGACAAGATCGGGATGCTCAATCAGGAGCAACTGGCGGCCTGGTTGCCCGAAGACCGTGATATCGATGCGTACTTCCTGGGGCCCAAGGGCTTCATGGCGGCGATCAAGCGTCACCTCAAGGCCCTGGGTGTGCCGGATAAGCAGGCTCGCTATGAGTTCTTCGGCCCGGCGGCGGCGCTTGAATAGATTTTAGCCCATTGACCGTATCGGCATCATCGCGGGCAAGCCCGGCTCCCACATTGGAATGCGTTCTCTGTGGGAGCCGGGCTTGCCCGCGGTGGCGTCCGCATAATCACTACATTTACCATGATTAATCCGCTGTTAACCCCTCTCTGTTTTAACCACTGCCTGTGTGTAAACTTGTTGCCATCAGGCACAACCATAATCAGAGAAAGGGAAAGACGGGGATGATTGACGACATGCGTTTGGGCAGGGAGCGGCGCTTTCTGGTGTTGCTGGGCATTATCTGCCTGGCGCTGATTGGCGGCGCGCTGTATATGCAAGTGGTGCTGGGCGAAGCGCCGTGCCCGCTGTGTATCCTGCAACGCTATGCCTTGCTGCTGATTGCGGTCTTCGCGTTTATCGGTGCCGCCATGCGCACCAAAGGCGCGGTGACCTTCTTTGAAGGGTTGGTGGTGCTCAGCGCCTTGGGTGGCGTGGCGGCCGCCGGCCACCATGTGTACACCCAGTTCTTTCCTCAGGTCAGCTGCGGCATCGATGTGTTGCAACCGATCGTCGATGATCTGCCCCTGGCCAAAGTGTTTCCCCTGGGGTTCCAGGTCGATGGTTTCTGCAGCACCCCCTACCCGCCGATCCTCGGCCTGTCCCTGGCCCAATGGGCGCTGGTGGCGTTCGTGCTGACAGTGATCCTGGTACCCCTGTGTATCTACCGCAACCGTCATCCCAAAGCCTGACCCCTCGCAGCGACAAAACGCTCCGGCCTTCTTGAGTAGGCCGGAGCGTTTTGGTTTGTAGGGATTTGTGAAAGCGCTGTGACGAGGGGCAACTTAAGGTGCGCGCAGCGTGCGACATGTTGTCACACGGACGCTGTCGCAGGACGTTTCTGACCCGCCGAATCGACCCTTAAATTTGCACCCGGCGCACAAATTGTGCTGTCAGTTCGTGGGCCTGGCCGTGCCGTGACGGGCGCGAGTCTGGAGAGCTTGATGGATCTGCGAATCCCTTGGTTTATGGGCGCTTGCATCCATTGGTCATGCCCTTACAGGCTGTAAGGGAAGTGGCAATCTGCCCAATAACACGGCAATTTTTGTGGTTTTTGTTGAGAATCGAACGCGATAAGATCGCGGATCTTTGCAACTTTGGTGAAGGATTGTTGCTGGAATCGATAAAAATTATTTCTTTATAAGACATGGTTTATACATCGCTAGCTAACTACAATCGCCCGCACTGAATGTCCGGTGCTGTTCAATATTTGAGCATTGGAGCGGTCGAGGAGCAGATGGAAGGCTCTGTGCGACCCCAGGTTCCGGCAGCCTTTCAACTATCCGCACCAAATGGAATTGGTCTGTAACAAGGCCTTTAGCCACGAAATCGAATAAGAACTCACTGCAGGTCCGTGAAACGTACAGTTATGACGTGTCGGGCAGGCTCTTATTCAATCGAAGAGAAATGCCAACCCTTGGCAGGGTGAAGTGTTGGCGATCAAAACCCAACTGCATTGCGCAAGCTGCTTTAGAGGTCGTGAGATGAGTAAAAACAGGTACCCCCGATTACTAGGCTTTTTGCCGCTGCTTGGCATGTTTTTAATGCTGGGAGGCTGCAAGTGGACCTTGCTCGACCCAAAAGGACAGGTCGGTCTGGATGAACGAAACCTGATCATCACCGCTACCCTGCTGATGTTGCTGGTTGTGGTTCCTGTGATCGTGATGACCTTCGCCTTCGCCTGGAAATACCGCGCGTCCAACACCAGCGCCACCTACGCGCCGAAGTGGTCGCACTCCACCAAGATCGAAATCGCGGTGTGGCTGGTCCCGATCCTCATCATTATCGCCCTGGGTTACATCACCTATAAGTCGACCCACGCTCTGGACCCGTACCGTCCACTGGAATCCGACGTGAAGCCTGTGAACATCCAAGTGGTCGCGCTGGATTGGAAGTGGCTGTTCATCTACCCGGACCTGGGTATCGCCACCGTCAACGAGATCCGCTTCCCGGAGCACACCCCGCTTAACTTCCGGATCACCTCCGACGCCGTGATGAACTCGTTCTTCATCCCTGCACTGGGTGGCCAGATCTACGCGATGGCAGGCATGCAGACCCGCCTGCACCTGATCGCCAACCAGAAAGCTGAAATGGAAGGCATCTCCGCCAACTACAGCGGCGCTGGCTTCACCGGCATGAAATTCAAAGCGATCTCGACAAGCCAGGAAGATTTCGACGCCTGGGTAGCTGCAGTCAAGGCCGCACCTAAACAGCTTGATCAAGCTGAATACGACGCCCTGACCAAACCAAGCCAGAACAACCCTGTCGCCTTGTACTCCGCGTATGAGCCGGACCTGTTTCAGAAAATCGTCGACAAGTACGAAGGTATGAAGCCAGGCAAGCCGGTCAAGCACGAGAAGAAAGAAGTGGCCGCGGTTGAAGGTTCTGATACAGGCGCGCATTCAACTGCTGGGGCAGAGGAGTAAACGATGTTTGGTAAATTAAGTTGGGACGCGGTCCCATTCCACGAGCCGATCGTGATGGTGACCATCGCCATGATCGCGCTGGGTGGTCTGGCACTGGTTGCGGGTATTACGTACTTCAAGAAGTGGTCCTACCTGTGGACCGAGTGGCTGACCTCGGTCGACCACAAGAAAATCGGCGTCATGTACGTCATCGTTGCCATGGTCATGCTGCTGCGTGGTTTTGCCGACGCCATCATGATGCGTACCCAGTTGGCCATGGCCACCGAGGGTTCGCCTGGCTACCTGCCACCTGAACACTATGACCAGATCTTCACCGCCCACGGTGTGATCATGATCATCTTCATGGCGATGCCATTCTTCACCGGCTTGATGAACCTTGCCTTGCCGCTGCAGATTGGTGCGCGTGACGTTGCCTACCCGTTCCTGAACTCCCTGAGCTTCTGGCTGCTGGTTTCCGGCGTGGTGCTGATCAACGTTTCCCTGGGCGTCGGCGAATTCGCCAAGACCGGTTGGGTTGCGTATCCGCCATTGTCGGGCTTGCAATACAGTCCGGGCGTGGGTGTGGACTACTACATCTGGGCCCTACAGTTATCAGGACTCGGGACGACATTGACGGGGGTCAACTTCCTGGCCACCGTCCTGAAAATGCGCGCCCCTGGCATGAAACTGATGGACATGCCGATCTTCACCTGGACCTGCACCTGGGCAAACGTGCTGATCGTGGCTTCGTTCCCGATCCTTGCCGCTACCATGGCGCTGCTGTCGCTTGACCGTTACCTGGATTTCCACATTTTCACCAATGAACTTGGTGGCAATCCAATGATGTACGTGAACCTGTTCTGGGCATGGGGTCACCCTGAGGTGTACATCCTGATCCTGCCAGCGTTCGGTATCTTCTCCGAAGTGATCTCGACCTTTACCGGCAAGCGCCTGTTCGGTCACCACTCGATGGTCTACGCATCGGGCGCGATCTCCGTACTGGGCTTCATGGTGTGGCTGCACCACTTCTTCACCATGGGCTCGGGGGCCAGCGTCAACGCCTTCTTCGGCCTGGCGACGATGCTGATTTCCATCCCGACGGGGGTGAAGCTATTCAACTGGCTGTTCACCATCTACCACGGTCGTCTGCGCATGACCAGCCAGGTCCTGTGGACCCTGGGCTTCATGGTGACCTTCGCCATTGGCGGCATGACCGGCGTACTGCTGGCCATCCCGGGTGCTGACTTCGTGTTGCACAACAGCCTGTTCGTGATCGCGCACTTCCACAACGTGATCATCGGTGGTGCGGTATTCGGCTACATCGCTGGTTTCAGCTTCTACTTCCCGAAAGCGTTCGGCTTCAAGCTGCACGAAGGCTGGGGCAAGGCTGCATTCTGGTTCTGGATCTCGGGCTTCTTCGTCGCGTTCATGCCGCTCTATGCACTGGGCTTCATGGGCATGACCCGTCGTCTGAACGCCACCACCAACCCTGAGTGGGTACCGTACCTGTACGTTGCCATGTTCGGTGCGGTGATGATCGCTGTGGGCATCGCCTGCCAGTTGATCCAGCTGTACGTCAGTGTGCGTGATCGCAAGAAGAACATGTGCGAGTCCGGCGACCCATGGAACGGCCACACCCTGGAATGGTCGACCTCGTCGCCACCACCGTTCTACAACTTCGCTGTGATCCCGACTGCGAACACCATTGATGCCTTCACCGAAGCCAAGGAAGACGGTACTGCGTACCAGAAGCCCAAGCACTACGAGCCGATCCACATGCCAAACAACACCGCCACTGGCGTGGTGATGGGTGCGCTGTTGACCGTGTTCGGTTTCGCGATGATCTGGCACATCTGGTGGCTGGCAATCGCGAGCCTGGTGGGCACTATCGGTTACTTCATCATTCACGCTGCCCGTGATGATCAAGGCTACATGGTGCCGGTCGAAACGATCGAACGCATCGAAGCCGAGCAGCACGCTCGCCTGGTAGCCGAGAAGAAGATTCCGGCCAACCGTGTAGAAACCTCGTTGGAACAGGCTTAAACCATGTCGAACTTAGTGACCAATGCTGGACACGCCCATGTCGATGACCATGGGCACGATGACCATCACCACGACTCGGGGCCAATAACCGTCTACGGTTTCTGGCTCTACCTGATGACCGACTGCATCTTGTTTGCGTCGATCTTCGCGGTGTACGCGGTACTGGTAAACAACGTAGCGGGTGGCCCGTCGGGCCACGACATCTTCGAACTGCCTTACGTGCTCGGCGAAACCGCCTTGCTGTTGTTCAGTTCGATCACCTACGGCTTCGCCATGTTGGCCTTCTACAAAGGCAACAAGAAGGGCGTGCTGACCTGGCTGGGCCTGACCTTCCTGTTCGGCCTGGGCTTTATCGGCATGGAGATCAACGAGTTCCACCTGCTGATCTCCGAAGGCTACGGTCCTAGCCGTTCCGGTTTCCTGTCGGCGTTCTTCACGCTGGTCGGCACCCACGGTCTGCACGTAACCGCAGGTTTGCTGTGGATGGCGGTGATGATCTATCAGGTCAACAAACACGGCCTGACCAACACCAACAAGACCCGCCTGAGCTGCCTGAGCCTGTTCTGGCACTTCCTGGACGTGGTCTGGATCTGCGTATTCACCGTCGTTTACTTGATGGGGACTCTGTAATGGCTAATGCACACTCCCATGACAGCCACGATTCGAGCCACGGCAGCGTAAAGTCTTACGCCATCGGCTTCATCCTGTCGGTCATCCTGACCCTGATCCCGTTCGGCCTGGTGATGTACCCAACCTTGCCGAAGTCGATCACCTTGATGATCGTCCTGGCGTTCGCGGTGATTCAGGTCCTGGTGCACCTGGTGTACTTCCTGCACCTGGATCGCTCCAAAGAGCAGCGCGAGAATGTGATCGCGTTTGTGTTCGCAGGCCTGGTGATCGTTCTGCTGGTTGGTCTGTCGCTGTGGATCATGTTCAGCATCCACACCTACATGATGGCGAAGTGAGGTAAGACCCGATGTCGCTTAAGCACTTTATCCAAATCACCAAACCGGGGATCATTTTCGGTAACGTGCTTTCTGTGGCGGGCGGTTTCTTCCTGGCCTCCAAGGGACATGTCGATCTGGCCATCTTCCTGGCTGCGATGATCGGTACGTCCCTGGTGGTTGCTTCCGGATGCGTGTTCAACAACTGCATCGACCGTGACATCGACATCAAGATGGAACGCACCAAGAATCGAGTGCTGGTCCAGGGGCTTATTTCCCTGAAGCTGGCGCTGATCTTCGCGACCATCCTGGGTGTTGCGGGCGTAGTGTTGTTGTACAAGGTGGCCAACCCGTTGGCGGCGCTGTTTGCCGTGATCGGTTTTGTCATCTATGTCGGCCTCTACAGCCTGTACCTCAAGCGCAAGTCGGTTCACGGCACGCTGGTGGGCAGCCTGTCGGGGGCGATGCCGCCGGTGATTGGTTATGTGGCTGTAACCAATAGCTTCGACATGGCCGCGCTGGTGCTGCTGGTGATGTTCAGCCTGTGGCAGATGCCGCATTCCTACGCCATCGCGATTTTCCGCTTCAATGACTACCTGGCTGCGTCGATTCCGGTATTGCCGGTCAAGCGTGGTATCCAGGTGGCCAAGAAACACATCCTGCTCTACATCCTGGCCTTCCTCGTGGCGACCTTGATGTTGACCTTCAGTGGCTACGCCGGCATGAGCTACCTCGCCGTAGCCGCCGCCATGGGCATGTACTGGTTGTACATGGCCTGGACCGGTTACAAGGCGGTGGACGACACCGTCTGGGCGCGCAAGCTCTTCGTGTTCTCGATCTTCACCATCACCGCGCTCAGCGTGATGATGTCCCTGGATTTCCAGGTACCGAAAGAGCTGTTGCTGACCTACGCGCACTGAGTGGTCTTGCAGTAAAAAAGCCCCGCCTTCGAAAGACGCGCGGGGTTTTTTATTGAGCGCTGCGCTAAACCGGATACGCTGCGTTATCGTTGACGTTTTTCGTGAGCAAGGGCTAGCCGCCCGCCTCGCTCCTACACCCCAATTCTACAAATGCAGGAAGCAATGCAATGAGTAAAAAAGCCGTGATGGTCTTCAGTGGCGGGCAGGACTCGACCACCTGCCTGATCCAGGCATTGAAGCAGTATGACGAAGTGCACTGCATCACCTTCGATTATGGTCAGCGCCATGTGGCGGAAATCGAAGTGGCCCGCAAGTTGGCCAAGCAATTGGGCGCCACCGTGCACAAAGTGATGGATGTGTCGCTGCTCAATGAGCTGGCGATCAGCAGCCTCACCCGTGACAACATTCCGGTACCGACCGTTAACAGCTCAGGCGAAAGCCTGCCGAGCACTTTCGTGCCGGGCCGCAATATCCTGTTCTTGACCCTGGCTGCGATCTACGCCTACCAGGTCAAGGCCGAGGCCGTGATTACCGGTGTGTGCGAAACCGACTTCTCGGGCTACCCCGATTGCCGTGACGAGTTCGTCAAGGCATTGAACCAGGCCCTCAAGCTGGGCATGGAATACGACGTGAGCCTCGACACCCCGTTGATGTGGCTGAACAAGGCCGAAACCTGGGCCCTGGCCGATTACCACAACCAACTGGAACTGGTGCGCGAGCAGACGCTGACCTGCTACAACGGCGTCATTGGCTCCGGCTGCGGCAACTGCGATGCGTGCAACCTGCGTGCCCGGGGCTTGAATGACTACCTGCAAAACAAGGCGGATGTCATGCAGAGCCTGAAGCACAAGTTGCAACTGAAGTAACCGCATCCAAGGCCCGCCAGGCTCTACCTGATGTATGAAGTCCAAATGTGGGAGGGGGCTTGCTCCCGATAGCGGTGTCGAGGCAAATACATTCTTAGCTGACCCACCACCATCGGGAGCAAGCCCCCTCCCACATAGGTTTCATGTGTTGGCAGTGGTCAGGTAGCGCTTGAACAACGAGCGCGCCCCATAGGCAGGCAGGATGTTGAAGAACGCAAAACCGACTTTGATCGCAATCTGCACATAGATCATGCTCAGGATATCGCTGGTCTGCATGGCGCCGTAGAAGGCGATAAAGCAGAACAGAAAACTGTCGATGATCACCGCAAAGAAGGTGCTGAAGAAAATCCGCAGGTACAGGTACCTGGAGTTGGTCAGCTCTTTGATCTTGCACAGCAGATAGGAATTTATATTCTCCGAGACCAGGAACGACACCGAAGAGGCAACCAGCACCGACGACACCTGCAGGATCACGTCGTTATACGGCCCATCGAGTTTCCAGCCCGGCAGCCCCGGCAGGAACGTTGAGCCATACAACAGGATGATGATCATCGCGTTGCTGGCAAACGCAAACATAATGGCTCGCCGGGCCAGGCGCAGGCCGAAGTTCTCGTTCAGCAGATCCACAATCAAGAAGGTCAGCGGGTACAAAAAAGTCCCCGGCGTCACAATGATGCCCATGGATTCCAGGTAGATCGGTTTGGTCGCGGCGATGCTAGTGAAGATGTAAAACGTGAACAGCAACAGGTTCAGGATGATGTAGATCATCCACGAGTTTTCATTGCGGTCGTTAATGTCGTAGGCGGTGAGTGCTCCTTCTTGTGAATAGAACTTCTTGTAGAGGTTCTTGATTTCCAGCTTGTTGAAGTTGTCCATCATTTCGCTGTTGAGCACCTCACTGAGCTTGATTTTGACGACCTTGCCCGTGGCGATCACCATGATCACCGCCAGGCGCTTGTCATTTTCAAAGCCCAGCAACTTGTATTTGCTGTTTTCCACGGCGCCTTCAAAGGTTGTCATTGAAGCGCTCCTCAAGAATATCGCCGATGACGCACAAGCGGTCTGAGTTGCCGCAGGGTTCAAGGGTGATGAACAGCTTCTTGGTGGCGCGGTCGTACACCAGCTTTTCTTTATCGTCGCTCGATGCGCCTTTCTGCACGATCAGCAAGTCCCCCGGCTCATTGATGCCGGGAATCGCATGCTCCAGGCGAACGCCGATCAAGTTGCAGGAGTTGCCGAAGTAGTAAGTCAGTGGGTAAAGCGTGGCCAGTTCGCCGATGCGCTTGCCCAGGTTCTGCATCAGCAGGCTTTCCTTGAGCACAGGCACTGCCGCCGGGTTCTTGTTGCCCAGGGGGGAAACATTGCTTTCGATGACTTCCTTGGCTTCAAAGTTGACGGTCTCGATTTCTTCGTACGAAACGCCGAAGAAATCAGAGATCTTGCGAATGGTCGACTGTTGCACTTTGACGACCTTGCCTTCCAGGATGTTGTAGATGGTCGTCCTGGTCACGCCGGCGGCATTGCTTAACGAAAGCTGGGTTTCGCCACGACTTTTGATCAAGTACTTGATATTGCTCTTCAAGTGCTCGGTTTTTTCTCGTCTGTGTATCAAGTGCTCACCACTTCCATTTAGTCATCAGTCCATACCCGGCAGAACGTCTAGTTCCAGGCCCGCGGCAGCGCAAGTGTTGCATGGGCTCGCGTTGACAATAAAGTACTGAGTGCAGGGATACGTCCCGACGCTAAATCAGGCAACTGCTTTCTCGTCATACCGTTATATCCGACCTGTGCGAATCTCTCGCACTTCGACAAGGAGTAGTCACCATGGTCAGCTTCAGCCGTAGGTCCCTTCTCGCTCTTGGGGCGGCTTTACCTGTACTTGGCCAGCTGGATTGGGCGGTTGCCAGCCCGGTGCCGGCTCAATCCGACAAGGTACGGCTCAACTACAACGAAAGCCCCTACGGCCCTTCAGACGCCGCCCGTGAGGCGATGCAGCGAGCGATTGCAGCGTCTGGGCGCTATCCCTACCCGGACATGTACGCCTTGGCCGCGCAGTTTGCCCACCAGCAGGGGGTTGCCGAAGAAAACGTCGCGGTGTTTGCCGGCTCGATGGCGGCCCTGCGTTTTGCGGTGCTGGCGTTTACCAGCCAAACCCGTAGCCTGGTCATGGCGACACCGTCCTATGAACTTGTGCGTCAGGCGGCCGAGTCGATCAAGGCACCGGTGCATGAAGTGAACCTCGACGCCGGTCATGCCCATGATGTACCGGCCATGCTCGCGGCAGACCCACAGGCCGGCATGTTGTACCTGTGCAACCCCAACAACCCCACCGGCACCCTGACCCCTACCGAGGCCATCCGCCAAGCCTTGGCGAACAAACCCAAAGGCAGCGTGCTGGTGGTGGACGAGGCGTATATCGACTTCTGCGATGCACCCAGCTGTGTGAGTTGGGTCAACGACCACGACGATCTGTTGGTGCTGCGTACGTTCTCGAAAATCTACGGCATGGCCGGAGCGCGTCTGGGGCTGGCAATCGGTCATCCGGCGCTGCTGGAGCGGCTGGCGGTGTTCGGCGGTGACAACGTCCCGGCCGCTGCCAGCCTATTGGGCGCACGTGCCAGCCTGGAGGACACCACGTTGGTGGGCCAACGCAAAGCGCTCAATGCCAGGTTGCGTGATGAGACAGTCGCCTGGCTCAAAGGCCGGGGCTTTAGCTGCACGGCTTCCCAGAGCAATTGCTTCATGATCGATGTAAAGCAACCAGCTGAGCAGGTGGTTGAGCGGCTGGCCGCACAGAATGTGCTGGTGGGGCGCGTATGGCAGAACTGGCCGCAATGGGTGCGGGTGACAGTGGGCAACCAGCAGGAGATGGAACGCTTTCGCGAGGTGTTTGCCGCGCAGATCGCGCCTGTTGGCTGAAACATTACCTGCAGCCAGCCATGACTGTGGCGAGGGAGCAAGCTCCCTCGCCACAGTGTGCTATCTCTTGAAAGTGATGTTTAGTCCAGCGGTGTTGCCGCGTTACTGCTGGGCAATGCTGTAGCCGGCAAACGCTGTCTGCTGCTGCAGCGCAGTAATCACACTTTTGCGGCTCAACGGCTGTTCATTACCGGCGTTATCCACAAAGCTTTCCACTTCCAGTTCGGCCTCGTCGCCTTCACCTACGAAGTTGAACCCCAGGAACTCGAATGCTTCGCGGTCCACGCTGAGCCTGGAGCGCGGTGTGCGCAGCGGCAGGGTGACGCTGATGCCATCCTTGCTGATCACGAACACCTCGGCTTCTTTCTTGGCACGTGCTGCCTTGCCCTTGCCGGCACTTGGGTTGCTGATGGCCTGGTGCGACTGGTTCAGCACCTTGAGGGCCAGGCCATAGACCAGTTCCTGAAACTGGGGATCGTCCTTGAAGCTGGACAGGATGCGGCTGATCGAGAACTTGCTGCTCAGGTCTTCGAGGGCGGCGTTATCGGCGGCTTCGGCGTCCTTCAATTGTTTGAGCTGGCCCATCAGGTCGTAGGCTTTGTCATCGTCGAAGGCGTCATGGGCCTGGCGGATGGCGATGCGCAGCTCGCGGATCTGGTCGCTTTCCTTGGAGGTATGAAACGCGTCCAGCACCATCTCGCTGATGATCTTGGCCGCTGGCACATGCTGTGAAAGATTGATGGCGTTTTCGTATTCGGCTTTGGCATGCAAGGCGGTTACGGATTCTTCGGCGGATTCTGCGGTGTAGGAATCAGGCATTAAAATTTCACTGCGTAGTAAACGGGGAGACAAAAACGTCGGGCATTTTCGGCGGGGTGGGGGATCAGGTCAAGACAGGTTCGGGCAGGTGACGTTATTGGTCCAGTTGCGCGAAGCACGCCTGGAGAATATCCAGGCCCTCCTCCAGCACCCAAGGCTCGATGGTCAACGGTGCCAGCAAGCGCACAATGTGCCGCGACTTGCCGCTGGGCATCAACAGCAAGCCGGCGTCTCGCGCCAGGCCCAGCAACTGAGTGAGTTGCCTGGAGGCCGGAGTGCCATCGACATTCACCAGTTCAATACCACGCATGGCGCCGACGCCGGTGAGGCGGCCCAGGTAGGGCGACAGTTGTTGTGAGCGCCAGCTTTCATGGCGGCTGACAATGGCCGCCTCCTGCTGTGCCCCCCAAGCTTGCAGGTGTTCATCGGTCATCGCCTCAAGGGTAGCCAGTGCCGCCGCGCAGGCGATGGGGTTGCCGGAGTAGGTGCCGCCGAGGCCGCCCTTGGGCAGGTTGTCCATCAGCGCCTTGCGCCCCACCACAGCACCCAACGGCACGCCGCCAGCGATGCTTTTACCGAGCAGCAACAGATCCGGTTCGATGCCCAGGCGCGAAAAGGCAAAGCGCTGCCCCGTGCGACCAAAGCCGGACTGGATCTCATCGACAATCAGCAGAATGTTGTGCTCGTCGCAAAAGCACCGCAGGGCTTGGGCAAACTCGATGTCGAGGGCGAGGAAACCGGCTTCGCCCTGCACCGGCTCGATGATGAAACAGGCCACATCGTTTACGTCGATTTCCACGCTGAACAGACGGTCCATCGCCTTCAGCGCTTCGGCGCAGGTCACGCCGTTATCGGCACTGGGGTACGGCAGGTGATACACCGGGCCAGGCAGTACGCCGACCTTCTGCTTGTAGGGCGCCACCTTGCCATTGAGGTTGAGGGTCGCCAGGGTTCGGCCGTGGAAGGCTCCATCAAAGGCGATCACCGCCGATCGCCCGGTGGCGCCGCGGACGATCTTCAACGCATTTTCCGCCGCTTCCGCGCCACTGTTGGTGAGCATGCCACTGACCGGGTAGTGCACCGGGATAAACGCCGTCAGGCGTTGCATCAACTCGATGTAGGGCGTATGCGGTGCGGCGTTGAATGCGTAGTGGGTAAGCCTGGTTGCTTGCTCGCGAATCGCCGCCACTACGCCCGGATGGCAATGGCCCAGGTTGAGCACGCCGATACCGCCGACAAAATCGATGTAGCGTTTGCCCGCGGTGTCCCACACCTCAGCGTTTTTACCGTGGCTTAGGCTGATGGGATGGACGATGGAAATCGATTGGCTGATGCTGGCGTGGCTCATGAATCGCGTACTCGACAAGGCTGGGCGTGGTTTATCTAAGCCGCGCACCGGGCCTTGCCGCAAACGAAATAAAGTCGCCGGGTCATTCCAAATCGGAAGGAGCGCTTGTCTGCATTAATCCGACACCCCATCTTTGCCAGCCGCCTTGGACCGATATAGCGCTCGGTCAGCCCTTGCCACCAGCGCGGCGGGAGACTCACCCATGCGCCGCTCTACAATCCCCAGGCTCAGGGTGACGTTGAGGTCGTTGACGATAGGCGACTGTTTGATTGCACGGCGAATCCTTTCGGCCAATTCCTTCGCCGTGTCCAGGTTGCTTGCAGGCAGCACCACCATGAACTCATCGCCGCCCCAGCGAGCCAGCAGGTCAGTTGTGCGTACGCAGCTTTCCAGACGTTCCGCCACCCCTATCAGCGTCTGATCACCGACGCCGTGACCGTATCGGTCATTGACCGGCTTGAAGTCATCGATGTCCATCGCCACCAGCGCCAGGGGCACACGAAAGCGTTCGGCGCGGTCGCATTCTTCCAGCAGGCATTTTTCCAGGCGATAACGGTTGGCGATGCGTGTCAGCGCGTCGCGCTCGGCCAGGGAGCGGTTTTCGTCCAGCTGTATCTGCAATTGTTGATTGACCCGCGATAGCTCAAGGGTACGTTCTGCCACCAGTGCTTCAAGGGATTGGTTGCGCTTTTGCAAGCGTTCAATGGAGCATTTACGCGTATGAATGTCGCGGTGCGCGCCCACCATGCGCGCCACTGAGCCGTCGGGGTTGCGTGCAATGATGTAGCCACGATCCTCGATCCACAGGTAAGTGCCGTCTTCTTTCCGGCAGCGGTATTCGGCGCGGTAAAGGGGCGAACGTTGACTGATGTAGTCATCAAACAACGCCATCACGCGCGGGTAATCCTCGCTATGGATCACGCTTTCCCAGGTGAACACGTTGTTTTCCAGCGAGTCTCGGGAGTAACCGAGCATTTCGTACCAGCCGGGGTTGCGGTAGACGTAGCCAGTCGTGGCGTTCCAGTCCCAGATCCCGTCACTGACCAGTTCCATGATGGCGTGCAGCAGGTCGGCGTTGAGTTCGGAAAAGTCATTGCGTAGTGGCTCGTTGCTGGGTGTATCGTCCATCAGCGCGCTCCCTGCAAGGGCTGGCTTCTAGGGGGCGTTCTCAATTAGTTTCCCCGTCGCGCCGGGTCTGCTGTTGTG
>NZ_SPKP01000026.1:0-5518 GCF_023127835.1 Pseudomonas sp. B329
GGAATTTAATCTTGACGATGACCTACTCTCACATGGGGAAACCCCACACTACCATCGGCGATGCATCGTTTCACTGCTGAGTTCGGGATGGGATCAGGTGGTTCCAATGCTCTATGGTCGTCAAGAAATTCGGGTACTGAGTCGTGACCAGTTGGCCTCGCTTCAGCAAATTGGGTATGTGATAGTTTTCGGTGTTTTGTGAACGTCGAACTTTCGGTTCATCTTCGTCTTCACACACCGCAATCTGGTCTCTTTCGCTTTTCAGCTCAGAGCATGCAAATTGCTTGGGTGTTATATGGTCAAGCCTCACGGGCAATTAGTATTGGTTAGCTCAACGCCTCACAGCGCTTACACACCCAACCTATCAACGTCGTAGTCTTCGACGGCCCTTCAGGGAACTCAAGGTTCCAGTGAGATCTCATCTTGAGGCTAGTTTCCCGCTTAGATGCTTTCAGCGGTTATCTATTCCGAACATAGCTACCCGGCAATGCCACTGGCGTGACAACCGGAACACCAGAGGTTCGTCCACTCCGGTCCTCTCGTACTAGGAGCAGCCCCTCTCAAATCTCAAACGTCCACGGCAGATAGGGACCGAACTGTCTCACGACGTTCTAAACCCAGCTCGCGTACCACTTTAAATGGCGAACAGCCATACCCTTGGGACCGGCTTCAGCCCCAGGATGTGATGAGCCGACATCGAGGTGCCAAACACCGCCGTCGATATGAACTCTTGGGCGGTATCAGCCTGTTATCCCCGGAGTACCTTTTATCCGTTGAGCGATGGCCCTTCCATACAGAACCACCGGATCACTAAGACCTACTTTCGTACCTGCTCGACGTGTCTGTCTCGCAGTCAAGCGCGCTTTTGCCTTTATACTCTACGACCGATTTCCGACCGGTCTGAGCGCACCTTCGTACTCCTCCGTTACTCTTTAGGAGGAGACCGCCCCAGTCAAACTACCCACCATACACTGTCCTCGATCCGGATAACGGACCTGAGTTAGAACCTCAAAGTTGCCAGGGTGGTATTTCAAGGTTGGCTCCACGCAGACTGGCGTCCACGCTTCAAAGCCTCCCACCTATCCTACACAAGCAAATTCAAAGTCCAGTGCAAAGCTATAGTAAAGGTTCACGGGGTCTTTCCGTCTAGCCGCGGATACACTGCATCTTCACAGCGATTTCAATTTCACTGAGTCTCGGGTGGAGACAGCGCCGCCATCGTTACGCCATTCGTGCAGGTCGGAACTTACCCGACAAGGAATTTCGCTACCTTAGGACCGTTATAGTTACGGCCGCCGTTTACCGGGGCTTCGATCAAGAGCTTCGCGTTAGCTAACCCCATCAATTAACCTTCCGGCACCGGGCAGGCGTCACACCCTATACGTCCACTTTCGTGTTTGCAGAGTGCTGTGTTTTTAATAAACAGTCGCAGCGGCCTGGTATCTTCGACCGGCATGAGCTTACGGAGCAAGTCCTTCACCCTCACCGGCGCACCTTCTCCCGAAGTTACGGTGCCATTTTGCCTAGTTCCTTCACCCGAGTTCTCTCAAGCGCCTTGGTATTCTCTACCCAACCACCTGTGTCGGTTTGGGGTACGGTTCCTGGTTACCTGAAGCTTAGAAGCTTTTCTTGGAAGCATGGCATCAACCACTTCGTTAACTAAAAGTTAACTCGTCATCAGCTCTCGGCCTTAGAATCCCGGATTTACCTAAGATTCCAGCCTACCACCTTAAACTTGGACAACCAACGCCAAGCTGGCCTAGCCTTCTCCGTCCCTCCATCGCAATAACCAGAAGTACAGGAATATTAACCTGTTTTCCATCGACTACGCTTTTCAGCCTCGCCTTAGGGACCGACTAACCCTGCGTCGATTAACGTTGCGCAGGAAACCTTGGTCTTTCGGCGTGGGTGTTTTTCACACCCATTGTCGTTACTCATGTCAGCATTCGCACTTCTGATACCTCCAGCAAGCTTCTCAACTCACCTTCACAGGCTTACAGAACGCTCCTCTACCGCATCACTTACGTGATACCCGTAGCTTCGGTGTATGGTTTGAGCCCCGTTACATCTTCCGCGCAGGCCGACTCGACTAGTGAGCTATTACGCTTTCTTTAAAGGGTGGCTGCTTCTAAGCCAACCTCCTAGCTGTCTAAGCCTTCCCACATCGTTTCCCACTTAACCATAACTTTGGGACCTTAGCTGACGGTCTGGGTTGTTTCCCTTTTCACGACGGACGTTAGCACCCGCCGTGTGTCTCCCATGCTCGGCACTTGTAGGTATTCGGAGTTTGCATCGGTTTGGTAAGTCGGGATGACCCCCTAGCCGAAACAGTGCTCTACCCCCTACAGTGATACATGAGGCGCTACCTAAATAGCTTTCGAGGAGAACCAGCTATCTCCGAGCTTGATTAGCCTTTCACTCCGATCCACAGGTCATCCGCTAACTTTTCAACGGTAGTCGGTTCGGTCCTCCAGTTAGTGTTACCCAACCTTCAACCTGCCCATGGATAGATCGCCCGGTTTCGGGTCTATTCCCAGCGACTAGACGCCCTATTAAGACTCGCTTTCG
Organism: Pseudomonas sp. B329; assembly: GCF_023127835.1. Taxonomy (NCBI): domain Bacteria; kingdom Pseudomonadati; phylum Pseudomonadota; class Gammaproteobacteria; order Pseudomonadales; family Pseudomonadaceae; genus Pseudomonas; species Pseudomonas sp. B329. The sequence goes on from NZ_SPKP01000026.1 coordinate 2,569, forward strand.
CTACGCCTCCCCTATTCGGTTAAGCTCGCCACTGAAAATAAGTCGCTGACCCATTATACAAAAGGTACGCAGTCACCCAACAAAGTGGGCTCCCACTGCTTGTACGCATACGGTTTCAGGATCTATTTCACTCCCCTCTCCGGGGTTCTTTTCGCCTTTCCCTCACGGTACTAGTTCACTATCGGTCAGTCAGTAGTATTTAGCCTTGGAGGATGGTCCCCCCATATTCAGACAAAGTTTCTCGTGCTCCGTCCTACTCGATTTCATGACTAAGAGATTTTCGCGTACAGGGCTATCACCCACTATGGCCGCACTTTCCAGAGCGTTCCGCTAATCTCAAAGCCACTTAAGGGCTAGTCCCCGTTCGCTCGCCACTACTAAGGGAATCTCGGTTGATTTCTTTTCCTCAGGGTACTTAGATGTTTCAGTTCCCCTGGTTCGCCTCTTGCACCTATGTATTCAGTACAAGATAACCATCTTATGATGGCTGGGTTCCCCCATTCAGACATCTCCGGATCAAAGTCTGTTTGCCGACTCCCCGAAGCTTTTCGCAGGCTACCACGTCTTTCATCGCCTCTGACTGCCAAGGCATCCACCGTATGCGCTTCTTCACTTGACCATATAACCCCAAGCAATCTGGTTATACTATGAAGACAACATTCGCCGAAAATTCGAATTTCTCAATTAAGAGAACTCACAAATTTTACCTTAGCCTGATCCGTTACCAGTGAAAGTAACGTTCAGTCTATCTTTCTATCACATACCCAAATTTTTAAAGAACGAACTAGTCAAAGACTAGAAATCAACATTCACCATCACAACGATGGAATGCTCATTTCTAAGCTTTATACAAACAGAAGCAGTAGTGGTGGAGCCAAACGGGATCGAACCGTTGACCTCCTGCGTGCAAGGCAGGCGCTCTCCCAGCTGAGCTATGGCCCCGTATTTCTACAGGCGTTTCCCACACAAAATTGGTGGGTCTGGGCAGATTCGAACTGCCGACCTCACCCTTATCAGGGGTGCGCTCTAACCAACTGAGCTACAGACCCAATTTCGGGCTGCTTCTTTTCGTCTTCTTCAATGAATCAAGCAATTCGTGTGGGAACTTATGGAGCAGCTGATGTCGTCGATTAAGGAGGTGATCCAGCCGCAGGTTCCCCTACGGCTACCTTGTTACGACTTCACCCCAGTCATGAATCACACCGTGGTAACCGTCCTCCCGAAGGTTAGACTAGCTACTTCTGGTGCAACCCACTCCCATGGTGTGACGGGCGGTGTGTACAAGGCCCGGGAACGTATTCACCGCGACATTCTGATTCGCGATTACTAGCGATTCCGACTTCACGCAGTCGAGTTGCAGACTGCGATCCGGACTACGATCGGTTTTATGGGATTAGCTCCACCTCGCGGCTTGGCAACCCTCTGTACCGACCATTGTAGCACGTGTGTAGCCCAGGCCGTAAGGGCCATGATGACTTGACGTCATCCCCACCTTCCTCCGGTTTGTCACCGGCAGTCTCCTTAGAGTGCCCACCATGACGTGCTGGTAACTAAGGACAAGGGTTGCGCTCGTTACGGGACTTAACCCAACATCTCACGACACGAGCTGACGACAGCCATGCAGCACCTGTCTCAATGTTCCCGAAGGCACCAATCCATCTCTGGAAAGTTCATTGGATGTCAAGGCCTGGTAAGGTTCTTCGCGTTGCTTCGAATTAAACCACATGCTCCACCGCTTGTGCGGGCCCCCGTCAATTCATTTGAGTTTTAACCTTGCGGCCGTACTCCCCAGGCGGTCAACTTAATGCGTTAGCTGCGCCACTAAAAGCTCAAGGCTTCCAACGGCTAGTTGACATCGTTTACGGCGTGGACTACCAGGGTATCTAATCCTGTTTGCTCCCCACGCTTTCGCACCTCAGTGTCAGTATTAGTCCAGGTGGTCGCCTTCGCCACTGGTGTTCCTTCCTATATCTACGCATTTCACCGCTACACAGGAAATTCCACCACCCTCTACCATACTCTAGTCAGTCAGTTTTGAATGCAGTTCCCAGGTTGAGCCCGGGGATTTCACATCCAACTTAACAAACCACCTACGCGCGCTTTACGCCCAGTAATTCCGATTAACGCTTGCACCCTCTGTATTACCGCGGCTGCTGGCACAGAGTTAGCCGGTGCTTATTCTGTCGGTAACGTCAAAATTGCAGAGTATTAATCTACAACCCTTCCTCCCAACTTAAAGTGCTTTACAATCCGAAGACCTTCTTCACACACGCGGCATGGCTGGATCAGGCTTTCGCCCATTGTCCAATATTCCCCACTGCTGCCTCCCGTAGGAGTCTGGACCGTGTCTCAGTTCCAGTGTGACTGATCATCCTCTCAGACCAGTTACGGATCGTCGCCTTGGTGAGCCATTACCCCACCAACTAGCTAATCCGACCTAGGCTCATCTGATAGCGCAAGGCCCGAAGGTCCCCTGCTTTCTCCCGTAGGACGTATGCGGTATTAGCGTCCGTTTCCGAACGTTATCCCCCACTACCAGGCAGATTCCTAGGCATTACTCACCCGTCCGCCGCTCTCAAGAGAAGCAAGCTTCTCTCTACCGCTCGACTTGCATGTGTTAGGCCTGCCGCCAGCGTTCAATCTGAGCCATGATCAAACTCTTCAGTTCAAACATCTTTGGGTTTTTAAGAAACCCTAAACTTGGCTCAGCAATCGTTGGTTACATCTTTGATTTCTCGCGGAGTAACTTGTGATGCTGATAATCTTGTTGACTATCAGTCTGACTCCACAAGCACCCACACGAATTGCTTGATTCAGTTGTTAAAGAGCGGTTGGTTAAGATCTTTCGTCTCAACCGAGGCGCGCATTCTACAGCAGCCTCATTTGCTGTCAAGTGATTATTTTCAGAAGCTTTCGAAGATTTCTTCAACAACTTCAACCACTTGCGCTT
>NZ_SPKP01000027.1:0-55507 GCF_023127835.1 Pseudomonas sp. B329
GGCCAGTTGGTGCAGGCGGTGGTGTGGTATCGACGCTGTTGTCCGCAACGAAACTCACTGTGGCCGGGGCACTAGGATTACCCGCCGCATCAGTAGCAACGGCGGTGATCGTGCCATTAGGCTGTGCGGTGTTGCTGGTCAGTTCGAAGGCACCGTTAGGCCCTGCGGTGACCTGTTGGGTGGTGCCATCGGGCAAGGTCACGGTGACCTTGCTGTTGGCTTCAGCGCTGCCGCTGACCTTGACCTTGCCATCGGGCAAGGTGACCGCAACCAGGCCTGCGGGGGCTGCTGGCGGCGTAATATCTACGGCCGGATCAGCCGTGAAATGACCCGTGACGGAAGTACCTTTATTGCCCGCGGCATCGCTCACAGTCACGCTGTAATCGCCATTGGGTTGTGAGGTGCTGCTGGTGAGCGTAAAGCTGCCGTCCGGTTTTGCGATAACCGAACCCGTAGTGCCGTCCGGAAACTTGACATCTACTGTGCTGCCCGGCTCGGCCTTGCCGGTGATGGTCATCTTGCCGTCCCCCAGCGTTTTGACAAGCAAATCGCTGGCAGTCGCGGGTGGCGTAGTATCAGATTTAGGGTCAGCAATGAACTGGCCGGTAGTCGGTTTACTGGCATTATTGGCCGCATCTGTCGCCGTGGCGCTGTATGTACCCTGTGGCTGAGGGACATCACTGGCAAGGCTGAAGCTTGCATCGGCGCCAACCATCACGCTCTTTTTGGAGCCGTCAGGAAATGTGAAATCAATGCGGCTACCTGGCTCGGCAGTACCGCTAACGCTCATTGTACCGTTGGCCTTGGTCCCTACCTTGATTTGCGGTGCATCAGGGGCCGTCGTATCAACGCCGCCGGGACTCACACCTCCGCGATTATGGGAACCGCCACCACCGCTGCCACCGGCTTGCGTCAGTGCATAAACACCCAGGCCTGCCCCCGCCAGGACTGCACCCTTGCTCAGCGTCGACAAATCACCGAATGCGGCGCCAAGCTTCTCCAGTACCGAGGTGCTGTTCGCTGCCTCGGCAGCGGCATGTTCAAAAGGTTCATACTGCAGGACCAGCGAGTCTCCCAAGCCGGATGACTCAGCGATGACCACTTCTGTCAGTTGGCCCGCGTCATCTATGACAAGAGTGCTTTTCTCTCCATCGGGGCCATCGAAGTAAGGCTTGATGACCAGTTTTTCCCCCCCGAGAAACTCGATGACCAACGATTGACCGTCGCGCGTCATCTGTTTGATGGCACCTCGCGTAGTGGAAATTACCACCGTTGAGGCAGAATCGAGCGCTATCGTTGGGCTGGCAGCCGAGACTTGTACGCCAGTTTTTTTATCAATGACTAGTACGTTTGGCATTACAAACCTCTTGGCTATTAGGGGCGAGCGGGCATACTTATCAAACCCCCACTGGGGGTGGGAGTAAAATTAGCTTTAAAGCGCCTCGGCTGCGTTAATCGTAGTTGACCCATGAAATGTAGCAACGACGAGTGAGGTTGGCTGTGGGAAAATTCACCACGACCCTTTCCGTACTGAACTTGGGCGCTGTGACGATTGTGGCGCCCCGGGCAGGCACCACGTCGGTTGAGTATCCGAAAGTGGCTATTTAGAGCCATCTGCTTAAAAAAGCCTGAAGGATAGGATGCCCCTTTGCGGGCCACGTTATCAGGGCGAAATAGACAAGGCTTTTGAGGGCCTCGGCGCCTGGCAGAAAAAAATCCGCCAACCTTTTGGAAGAAGCGATTCGGGCGGCACTGATACGTTTAGTTGATAATCGTACAACCTGGAAAAACTAATGGATTAACTATAATTAAATACAATCACTGGATTTTTATATCGATCTGTCTAGTACGCGACCTGGTAGTTGAAATTCCTGTTTTTCAACGCGCAACAAGGCGTAGCAGGGCTGTTTGGTCTCAGGCCGATCGTTCATGCCGGTATCCGTCGCTCAGGCTGATGAGAAGGCAGGTTTGAATCGATAAAAAATGACGTCAAAAAAACAACTCTTCCAATTTGAGCTATTTTTAAGCAGTGATGCGACGAACATTACATTGCTTATAACTAATTCATCTATTAGGCAGGGGTGGTATGTTAAAAGCGTTGGTGGTAGATGATCATCCGTTTATTCGGGCTTCCGTAAAAATGGTTTTAGCGAGCGCAGGCCTTGAGGTGGTTGCCGAGGCGGGAAATGGTGTGGAGGCCCTTCACTTGGCGCGCACACATAAGCCTCAATTGATTTTGTTGGATATTTCCATGCCCCTACTTGATGGGTTGGGTGTGATTGACCGTGTAACGAAGCTTGAGTTGAACAGCAAGATTCTTGTCTTAACAAGCCTAGAGCCAGCTTTTTATGCCCAGCGTTGTATGAGTGCCGGGGCACATGGCTATGTCTCGAAATCCGATGATTTGAAAGAGCTGAGTCGGGCGATAAAAGCGCTGATGAGTGGTTATACTCATTTTCCAATATTGTCCAGCAGCTCGGTACGTCAAATCGATGCGGCCAGCTCCGAGCAGGAGTTAGTGCAAAAGCTTTCAAATCGTGAATTAGCGGTCCTGCAACAACTTGCACGAGGCTTCAGTAACAAAGAGATCGGCCATGCCATGTTGCTGAGTAACAAAACGGTCAGTAATTATAAAAATCGGTTAATAGAAAAGCTGAATGTAAAATCACTGATTTACTTGGCTGAGTTTGCCAAGCGTAATAAGCTGATTTAAATGAAGCTCCTTCTGTGGTGCCTGATATTGGTATGCAGTTCTTCAGTGTATGCTGACCACGCGGCAGTGCCTGCCGAAGGGTTGAAGTTGCTGGGGCGCTCGCATGCTGCGGACATACTTGAATTGAGTGAGGCTGATCAGAAATGGTTGCACGCTAAAGGTTCGTTTACGCTTGGCACTTCGATGGAGAGGCCAGCTCCGTTTGAGCTGTTGTCCAGTAAAAACGACTATGAAGGAATAACCGCGGATTACGCCGAACTGCTGGCTGATTTGTTACATGTAGGAATTCATGTACGTCGTTACCGTGATGAACATGAAACAATTGACGCATTGAAACGAGGGGAGATTGATTTAATGGTCACAGGCGGGGAGGGTAAGTCAAGGGACCCTCAACTTCGCTTTTCAAATGTCTACGCGAGTGATCAGCCGGTGTTGGTAACGCGTAGAGATATTAAGCAGCCAATGCCTGAGCACTTAAAAGGGTTGCGGTTGGCGATGTACGAGCATTACCTCACTTCCTCTAAGGTCGCTGAACGCTACCCGGAGGCGGCGCTCACTATTTATCCTTCAGCAGATAAAGCAATGAATGCGGTCGCGTTCGGTCAAGCGGATGTTTATATGGGTGGATACATCGAGGCTAATTACTTAATTAAGAGGAATCATTTTACTGGCTTGCATTCTTCTGACATTGCCATCGCCAAGAAGTACAGTGTCGGATTTGTCACGCGTCAGAAAGAAACGCAATTGTTGGCATTTATAAATCGCGCGTTAGATGCTGTTTCCCTTCAGGAAAAAATGGCGATTATTCGGCGATGGAGCGCCGTGCCTTCTGACGCGCTAGGTATGCAACCCATCCGTTTTAGCCCGGAAGAGGAGCAGTGGCTGGCTACGCATTCGAAGGTCAAGGTCGCCGTGATGGACGCCAATCCACCTATCGCATTTATTGACGGCGCGAAACAGTTTCGCGGTATCAGCGCGGACATTTTAGAAAAAATCAGCAGTCGCATTCCGTTGACATTTGACGTCGTACTCGGCAGGTCAAATGAAGAGCTGATTGACATGGTACAGCGGGGGGACGCAGATATTGTCTCAACCTTTCATACGGCACATCGTAAGTTGAATTTTACCCGACCGTATTGGACCAGCCCTTATGTATTCAGTAGCCGCTTGGGGGCAGAGGCACCCGATAGTCTCAACGACATGGTGGGTAAACGATTGGCTGTCGTCACTAACAGCAGGATGCTTGATTATGTCACCAAGTTCTACCCCGGCGTTATTTTTGTGCCATCGGCGAACGCTGCGCAATCCTTGGCGCTACTGGCTTCTGGCGACGCCGATGGCGTCATCAGCCCGCTGATAAACACCCAGTATCTGATTTCAAATTATTATAAAGATCAAATACGAATCATCGGTGCCGTTGGATCGTCGTTGGCGCAACTTTCGTTGGGTACACATCATGGCGAAATGGAGCTGCATTCAATTCTGGAGAAAGTTTTGATCAGTATTCCTCCTGATGAGATTGAAGGAATGACTAATCGTTGGTTCGGTAGTTCAATCGTGGAGCGCGATTATTGGAAAGAGCATCGAGTATTGATCTTTCAAGTGGTTGCATGTTTTGGGTTATTGCTGGTAGGTGTATTTTGTTGGGTTTTTTATCTAAAACGGTTGATCGATAAGCGCAATGCCGCCGAACTTAAATTTAACGAGCAGATTGCGTTCATGCGCACGCTCATCGACAGCTTGCCCCATCCGATTCTTGCACGTGATTACGAGGGTTATTTGCTGCTTTGCAACAAAGAGTATTTGCAGGTTGTGGGAGGGGCTGCTTACGAGGCGGTAGTTGGTACCCGTGTCACCGATTGTGAAGGCATCAGCCCTGAGGAGGCTGCAAGATTCGAACAAGAGTACCAGGAGGTCATGGAGAGCGGTGAACCCCGGATAGAAGACCGTTTTTTCTTGACGGCAGAGGGTGCATCGGTCGCGTTATATCACTGGACTGTCCCTTTCCGGGGGATGGATGGGAAAGTCCGGGGTGTCATTACAGGCTGGATCGATATCAGCGAGCGTGCGCGCTTGCTTGATGAATTGAAGAGTACCCAGTTGGACGCAGAAAACGCCAACCGTGCGAAGACGACCTTTCTGGCGACGATGAGTCATGAAATCCGCACACCCATGAACGCGATTGTCGGCATGCTCGAACTTGCGATGAAAAAAGCTGACAAGGGTGAGCTTGATCGCTTTGCTATCGAGGTTGCGTTCGGTGCCGCGCAAGGGATGCTGGGCTTGATCGGCGATATCCTGGACGTGGTACGCATCGAGTCAGGGCACTTGGTGCTGAATCCTCAGAGAACGTCTTTCAAACCACTGGTTGAATCGGTAATACGCGTATTTGAAGGCTTGGCGCGGCAGAAGCAGCTGGAACTGATATTACAATTCGATGTGCAGGCGGAGCGGGAGGTGTTCGTTGACCCCCTGCGCTTCAAGCAAATCCTCTCCAATCTGGTCAGCAACGCGATTAAATTTACCTTGGAGGGGAAGGTCGTGGTTGAGGTGTGCGCGACGTTAGTGTCGGACGGTGCATATCTGCGGATTCAAATACACGTGCGCGATACCGGCGTCGGCATTTCCAAAGAGGATCAGGAGCGCCTGTTTCTTCCGTTCAGCCAGGTCGGTGCCGTCGGACAGCAGCATAGTGGTGGTTCGGGGCTGGGGCTCATGATCAGCCGCACTCTGTGCGCGATGATGCAGGGTGAATTGAGCCTGCACAGCGTTTCAGGCATTGGCACACAGATCGATGTGGTGCTTGAGGTACCGATTCTGGACGCATTGCCTCAGGTGGAAGCCGAGGCCGTGGTGGAACCACCCCACAGGGTATTGAACGTCTTGGTGGTAGATGACTACCCAGCCAACCGTCTGCTCCTGCAGCAACAGTTGACCTATCTGGGGCACGAGGTCAGTGATGAACCGGATGGTGCCCATGGTCTGAGAGCCTGGCGCTGCGGTCATTTTGACGTGGTGATCACCGACTGCAATATGCCGGTTATGAGTGGTTATGAATTGGTCAGAAATATCCGTGCGGAAGAGGCGCGTTCCGGTGCGGATCGCTGCCTGGTGCTGGGGTTTACTGCCAATGCTCAAGTCGACGAAGTCGAACGCTGCCGTGAGGCGGGCATGGATGATTGTCTGTTCAAACCTATCAGCATGCAGGCGTTGGCTGCCAGGATTTCAGGTGCGGTGCCGATCTTTACCTCCTCGACCGATAACGATGGAGAAACGCTGAAGGCGCTCGACGGTTTTGATCTGAGCAGCCTGGAGCAATTGACCTACGGCAACAGTGCATCGATTGCGCATTTGCTGGGTGACTTGGCTCAAAGCAATGAAGAGGATATGTCGCGTCTGGTCAAGCTATTCAGCGAGGGGGATGTTTCTGCCATCGCCGATCTCACACACCGGATCAAAGGCGGTGCACGGATCATCAAAGCTCAACGGTTGATCCAGTGTTGCGATCAAGTGGCTCACGATTGCAGTGAGCACGATGCAACCGCGCTGACGGAGTCTGTCGATACCCTGCATCAGGCTATGGACGCGTTGGCGCAGATGCTGGCGAGCTACATAGATGACGTCGAAGACCAACCGGGAGGCGAGGTGAGCCGCAACAGCAATAAGGACATTCTAGGTGCTACGGGCATTTGAAACGATCGAAGCGACGGCCTGTTGAGCGATAGGTGACAGCGTACGTCCTGCCTGGCATACCACGGCGTTTCTGATGGTCAGCAGCTCTGCTGGCCAGCCAGGCTTTATGCGCGGCACCAGGTCCACCAGCAAGCCTTCACACAGGTCGTTGTCCAACCAGGATCGCCAGGTTAGAAGCAACGAGTCGCTGGTCAATGTGGTTTCGCGCAACAGGCTTAAATCATTGGAACTCAAGGTCCACGGCAGCAACGTTCCGGGTGTCAGGTCGAACAACGCGTACAGTGACGCTTCGTTTGACGGCACAACACCGCTCCATGGGTAACCCAGAATCTGTGCACGGGAAATCGGGCCGTCCTGCTGCGCCAGGGGATGGGCGCTGCGACAAAAAATCGAGGCGGGTTGTGGTGACAGGTGGGTGATGGCGAAGCGTGGGTCGAACGTCTGGTCGGCCCTGAGCGTAGCCACCACAAATTCCAGTTGATCGGTTTCCAGTTGATGGGACAGGTGTTCCCAGAAATTAACCTGAACATTCAGTACCAGCCTGGGGATGTCTTTGCGTAGCTTGATGAGCACGTCGGTCGTATTGAGATTGGCGGCCATCGGTGTAACGCCAAACTTCAGTTCGCCACCCTCGGTACCGGCAAGATCATTGGCTTGGGCCTGCATTTTTTTCGCACAACTGAGCAGCTCATGGGCGCGCCCGATCATTTGTTTGCCGGCTTCGGTGAGCGTCACCGAGCGGGTATCGCGGTCGAACAGGCGAACTCCCAAGTCGGCTTCCAGTGACTGAATACTCCGACTGAAAGCGGTCTGTGACAAATGGGCACGGGCTGCCGCCCGAGAAAAATGTAACTCCTCGCTCAGGTAGACCAGATGGCGCACCCGTTTCAAGTCGATTAAGTCGTCCATCGCATTAATTCCCCATCATATTTGCATTGGACACTGTTATCACGCTACCAGAAGATTCTCCAGCGCCAACATCGCTCGGCAGACGACACGTACTGCCTCCAATAATAAAAACGATGGGGAAGTTTTGTGGCAAACCAATTTCAGCTTGATCGCATGCGCCCCTGGACATTCACGGCCGCGCTGGTACTCGGCGTCAGCAGCCAGGTGCAGGCCGTCACCTTCAACGTGGGTGAGGTCCAGGGGCAGTTCGATTCGTCCTTATCCATCGGCAGCAGTTGGGCGCTACGCAATGCCGATCCGGCTTATGTGGGGACCTGGAACGGCGGCCACGCCTCCAGCCAGAGCGCAGACGACGGGCGTCTGAATTTTCGCAAGGGCGAAACGTTTTCGAAAATCTTCAAGGGCGTGCACGACTTGCAACTGAGCTACGGCGACAGCGGCATCTTTATCCGCGGCAAGTACTGGTACGACTTTGAACTCAAGGATGAAAGTCGCCGTTATTTACCCATCAGCGACAGCAATCGCAAGGAGGCGGCCAAGTCATCCGGCGCGCAGATCTTGGATGCGTTCATCTACCACAACTACTTTATCGACGGGCAACCGGGCAACGCGCGGGTAGGCAAGCAGGTGGTCAGTTGGGGTGAAAGTACCTTTATCGGCAACGGAATCAACGTGATCAACCCCACCGATGTGGCTGCCTTTCGCCGGCCGGGAGCCGAGATCAAGGAAGGGCTGATTCCGGTCAACATGCTGTTTTTATCCCAAGGGTTGAGCGACAGCTTGTCTGCCGAGCTGTTCTACCAGTTGGAATGGGACCAGACCGTGGTGGACAACTGCGGTACGTTTTTCGGCTCCGACGTGATGGCTGACGGCTGTAACACGCGCATGGGGTTTTCGCCGCCTTGGGACCCGACCGGGCAGTACCATTTCACCCGCGGCGCTGATCGTGATGCGCGCGACAGCGGCCAGTTTGGCGTGGCCCTGCGCTGGCAGGCCGAGGCGCTGAACAATACCGAGTTCGGGTTGTACGCCATGAACTATCACAGCCGCGCGCCTTTTGTCGGCGGTCGGGTAGGGGACAGCCCGTTTGCGGTGAAGCCTGGCAGCCGCGCGTCGAGCGCTGAATACTTTGTCGAATACCCGGAAGACATCCGTCTCTACGGCCTGAGCTTTTCCACCACCCTGGGCACCACCGCCGTCTCCGGTGAGCTCAGTTATCGGCCTAACATGCCGTTGTCCCTCAATGGCAGCGATGTGACGATTTCCGCCATGGCCGGGTCGATGGCGGCGGATCTGGGCAGCCCGATTTTCGCCAGTGGCTTTGCCCGGCCAGTGCCCGGTGAAGACTTCCACGGCTATGTGCGCAAGCCCGTGAGCCAGGCACAGGTGACGTTCACCCATTTTGTCGATCAGGTATGGGCTGCCGAACGCCTGACGCTGATTTCCGAGGTGGGCTACAACCACCTCAGCGACGTCAACAGCAGCGCCCTGCGCTTTGGTCGCGACAGCATCTTCGGCAACGGCGAGCTGCCGGATAACCGCAATTGCGTGACGGCGGGCAACCCGGTCAATCCGCAAAACTGCAATAACAAGGGCTTTTACACCCGTAACTCCTGGGGCTATCGCGCGCGGGCGATTCTGGATTATCAGAACGTATTCGCCGGGGTAAACCTCAAACCCAGCCTGTCGTGGTCCCACGATGTAGAAGGTTATGGCCCCAACTTCAACGAAGGCAGCAAGGCCGTCAGCCTGGGTCTGGACGCGGACCTGAAAAATACCTACACCGCGAGCCTTTCCTATACCGATTTCTTTGGCGGTGATTACAACACCGCGACTGATCGCGATTTCGTCGCCCTGAGCGTCGGTGTGAGTTTTTGAACCTGCCATCCAATAACTAGAAAAAAGGATTGAGCCCGATGAATGCATCGACCCCCGTTCTGTATGGCAGCACCTTGGCGCTGCTGCTCTGTACTTCTGCGATGGCCGCGGTTTCCCCGCAAGAGGCCGCCCGTTTGGGTACGACATTGACGCCACTGGGTGCCGAAAAGGCCGGCAACGCCGACGGCTCGATCCCGGCCTGGACCGGCGGGTTGCCCAAGACGGCCGGCGCGGTCGACGGTGCCGGGTTCCTGGCCGATCCGTTTGCCAATGAGCGGGTGCTGTTCACCATCACCGCGCAGAACGTCGGGCAGTACCAGAAAAACTTGTCCCCGGGTCAGGTGGCGATGTTCAAGCGCTACCCCGACTACACCATGAATGTGTACCCCACGCACCGCAGCGTCAGCGTGCCACCGGCGATTGTCGAGGCCGCCCGCAAAAATGCCTTGAACACCCAGTTGGTTGCCGGTGGTAACGGCCTGGAGAACTTCACCAAGGCCTATCCGTTCCCCATTCCCAAGGATGGCCTGGAGGTGATCTGGAACCATATCACCCGCTACCGTGGCGCCAGCATGAAGCGCCAGATGGTGCAGATTGTCCCGGATGTACGCGGCGTGGGCACGCCCGTTACCTTTGATCATCTCTATGCGCTGCGCGAAAGCCTGGCCGACTACGACCCGGCCAAACCCAGTAACGTGCTGTTCTACAACAAACAGACGATCACCGCCCCAGCTCGCCTGGCCGGTAACGTCGAATTGGTTCACGAGACCCTCGATCAGGTCAAGGAGCCCCGCCAGGCGTGGATCTACAACGCCGGCCAGCGGCGTGTACGCCGTGCGCCGCAAGTGGCTTACGACGGGCCTGCCGGTAGTACCGACGGCCAGCGGGTGGTGGATAACTACGACATGTTCAACGGCGCGCCAGATCGCTACGACTGGCAGTTGGTGGGCAAGCAGGAACTGTACATCCCCTACAACAGCTACAAGCTCGACTCACCCAAACTCAAATACGCCGACATCACCAAGGCCGGTCATATCGATCAAGGGTTGGCGCGTTATGAGTTACATCGGGTCTGGCACGTAGTCGCAACCTTGAAGCCCGGCCAGCGGCATGTCTACGCCAAGCGTGACTTCTACATTGATGAAGACTCCTGGCAGGCAGCAGTGATTGACCACTATGACGGCCGCAATACTTTGTGGCGTGTGGCTGAAGCCCACCAGCAGTCCTATTACAACGATCAGGTGCCGTTCTACACCGCCGAAACCCTGAATGACATGATCAGCGGGCGTTACCTGGTGCTGGGGCTGAAGAATGAAGAGAAGCGTAGCTATCAGTTTGATGTGAAAACCCTGGAGGGCGAATTCACGCCCAATGCCTTGCGTCAATCGGGGGTACGTTGAGCCATGAAAAGCCCTTCGGTTCCTTCCGCCTCGTTTGACTATGTTGCCCCTGTGACGGCAGTGCCGCCGCGCGCCAAGATGCGCCGGGTGGTGGTGGCTTCCTCCCTGGGCAATGCGCTTGAGATGTATGACTTCACGGTCTACAGCTTTTTTGCGGTGATCATCGGCAAGTTGTTTTTCCCGGCTGACTCGCCCTTGGCGTCGTTGATGATGTCGTTGGTGACCTTCGCCCTGGGCTTTCTGATCCGGCCGCTGGGCGCGGTGATGATCGGGCGATTCGCTGACCGTTATGGGCGCAAACAGGCGTTGGCCTTGACCATCGCCCTGATGACCGTGGGCACGGGCATTATTGCTTTTACCCCGACCTATTCCAGCATCGGGATTGTTGCTACCGGGCTACTGGTGTTCGGTCGCCTGCTGCAGGGCTTCTCGGCGGGCGGTGAGGTGGGCGCGGCCTCGGCCTTTCTGATGGAGTCCGGGCGTACCGATAATCGCTGCTTCATGGTCAGCTGGCAAGGCGCAAGCCAAGGTGCCGCTGCGCTGTTGGGCGCGCTGTCCGGGCTGGTATTGACCACTATGTTGTCGGAGCAGGCGTTGCACAGTTGGGGCTGGCGTGTGCCGTTCATTATCGGTTTGTTGATCGGGCCGGTGGGCTGGTACATCCGCAAGCACCTGGATGAAACCCACGAAAATATCGACAAACCGACGCCCTTTCGGGATTTTGTGCGCGAACATGCACGGACCCTGGGGTTGGGCATTTTGCTGATGGCCAGCTCTACGGTGAGCTCGTACATGGTGGTGTTCTACATGCCCACCTACCTGACCCGTACATTGAACTACCCCGGTAGCTTCGCCTTCGCGCTGGTGGCTTTCGCTTGTGTGTTGCTGGCTGTTATCCCGCCCATTGCGTCGCGTTTCGCCGACCGCATGCCACGGCGCAAGCCGTTGTTGTATTGGCTGTGTGGCCTGCAGGCGGTGCTGACCTATCCCGCGTTTGTGATGCTTGGCCAGCAAAGCGCACTGCTATGTCTGGTGGCCGTTTCGTTGTTGATTCTGCCCATGGCGCTCAGCGGCGGGGCAGGGCTGGCGTTGCTGATGGAAGCCTTCTCCCGCGATAACCGGGTGACGGGGTTGTCGATCATTTACAGCTTAGGTGTCACGTTGTTCGGCGGCTTTTCTCCACTGATCGTGACGTGGCTGATTGCGCTGGCGGGCAGCGCGTTGGTGCCGGCCTGGTACTTGTGTGCGGCGATCGTTATCAGCGGCGTGGCATTGAGGTTTTACCCCGAACACCCTGGGCGTCCTTGATGCGCCGCATTGTTGTCCTGAATCCAAGAATAAGGAATCTACCGTGAACTACAGCCCTCTACATACACGCCTGCAAGATAGCGCAGAGCGTTTTGTTTCGATTCGCCGCTCCATCCACGCCGAGCCTGAGCTTGGGCAAAACACCCGCGAAACAGCTGCCCTGGTCACGGGCATGCTCGAAAACTGGGGCTATGAAGTGCATACCGGTATCGGCGGTTGTGGCGTGGTGGGCGTATTGCGGCGTGGTACTGGCACAAAGACTCTGGGGCTACGGGCAGATATGGACGCGCTGCCGATCATTGAAAGAAACGGCTTGCCCTGGGCCAGCCGCCGTGAAGGCTTGATGCACGCCTGCGGCCACGATGGGCACACGGCAACCTTGCTTGCCGCTGCGGAACAACTGGCGCTGCACGCCGAGTTCAACGGTACAGTGAATGTGATTTTCCAACCGGATGAAGAAGGCCTGACGGGGGCCAAGACCATGATGGACGATGGGTTGTTCCGGCGTTTTCCTTGCGATGCGGTATACGCCTTTCACAATATGCCAGGGTTCCCCGTGGGCCACGCGATCATCAAGAGTGGCGGGGTCATGGCTTCGTCAGAACGGGTGTTAATCACGTTGACTGGTCGTGGTGGGCATGGCGCGATGCCCGAGCGCAGTATTGATCCGGTTCCAGCATTGGCCAGCATCATCACTGCACTGCAAACCGTGGTATCGCGCAATATCGGGGTTAACGATTCTGCGGTTATCAGCATCGGCAAGGTGCATGCCGGGACGGCCGTCAACATCATTCCGGAGACGGCGATGCTGGAGTTGAGTGTGCGTACCCTCGACCCGCAGGTACGTGAGTTTGTCGAGCAACGTATCCGCAGTATTATCGAGGGGCAGGCGGCTTCATTCGGCGTGACCGCCCATATCGACTATCAATTGCTCGCGCCGGTGCTGGTCAACACACCCGTCGAAACCCAGCACATGCTCGATGCGGCCAAACGGACATTGGGTATTGCCAATGTGCTGGAAGAGGTGACATTTAAAACCATGGGTAGCGAAGATTTTGCCTGGATGCTGCATGAAGTGCCGGGCTGCTACTTCGGGTTGGGTAATGGTATCGGCGAGTTTAATGGCTGCTCGGTCCATAACGATCACTATGACTTCAATGACGAACTGATCCCGTTGGGAGCGGCTTGTTGGGTGGCATTGGTGGAAGACTACCTGCGCTGAAACCACGCCCCCTTGTAGGAGCGAGCTTGCTCGCGAAAAACGTGAGGTCACCGCGTTGAATCAGGTTGCCTGCGTCATCGTTGATGATTTTCGCGAGCAAGCTCGCTCCTACAGGAATTAACACCATCATAAGGATTTCGCCATGACTCAAAACGCCGGTATTGCGGATATGAGCGCCGTTGAATTACTCGGGCATTTTCGCGCCAAGCGGCTTTCGCCTATGGAAGTTACTGAGGATGCATTGGCCCGCATTGAGCAGTTCAATCCTCTGGTCAATGCCTATTGCTATACCGACCCGCAAGGTGCGCTGGACACCGCACGCGCTGCCGAGCAACGCTGGTTCAAGGGCGAGCCCTGCGGTGCGTTGGACGGTTTGCCGACGTCAATCAAGGAGCTGACAGCAACCCGTGGCATGCCGACTCGCAAAGCCTCACGGGTGATATCCGCTGACGGACCGTGGGAGGACGACGCTCCGATCACCACGTTTTTGCGCGAGGCGGGCGCGGTCATCCTGGGCAAGACCACCAGCCCGGAGTTCGGTTGGAAAGGCGTAACCGACAGTCCACTCTATGGCATCACCCGCAACCCCTGGGATGTGCGCATGACCTCGGGTGGTTCATCCGGTGGCGCGGCAGTAGCGGCGTCGCTCAATCTTGGCGTTTTGCACCAAGGCAGTGACGCTGGTGGCTCGATTCGCATCCCTGCCGGTTTCACCGGGACGTTCGGCTTCAAGCCCACGTTTGGCTACATCCCACACTGGCCCGCGAGTGCGACCACGCTGGTCTCTCATCTGGGGCCGATGACTCGCACCGTAGACGAGGCGGTGTTGTTTCTCCAAGCCGTGGCACGGCCTGACCCCAGGGACGGGTTGCTAGGGGCGCCACGACAAACACCTTGGCTACCGGAAAGTACAGACTTGCGCGGGCTGCGCATCGCCTATAGTGCCAATTTTGGTTATGTGCAGGTTGACCCGCAAGTGGCCCTCGCGGTCGCGCAGGCGGTGGAGCGTTTGGCGCAATTGGGCGCGCATGTCGAGGCGGTTGACCCAGGCTTCGGTAACCCATTGGAACTGTTCAAGACCGTGATCAATGCAGGAGCCATCGAGTTGGCCAGGCAATTGAACGATGAGCAAAAGCGCTTGCTGGACCCCGGCCTGTTGCGGTTTACCGAGCAATGCCAGCACACCACCCTGGCGCAGTTCACCGCTGCCCAGGCCGCACGCGCCGAGCTGGTGGCTCACATGAACAGTTTCCATACCCGCTACGACCTGTTGGTGTGCCCAATGCTGCCGATCACAGCGTTCCAAGCCGGGCACGACGTGCCGCCCGGCTCAGGGCTGGATGACTGGATGAAATGGTCGCCATTCAGCTACCCCTTCAACCTGACACAACAACCTGCCGCCTCGTTGCCTTGTGGATTTTCAGATGAGGGCCTACCCATCGGGCTGCAGGTCGTAGGTGCAAGATTTGCCGACGACCAGGTACTGCGGCTGTGTCGAGCCTACGAGCAGGCGTTTCCCACAACCCACCCGCAGGCGCCTATAGTTAAAAACTGAAATCGTCGTATATCCAAAGGCCCAAGAATATGCGTGTACCTGTTTCCCTCGCCCGGCTGGGCGACATCGAAGCGTTTGAACAACAATATCCACTGGCCCAGCGTGATCTACCCACCAGCACCTATACATTGCTGCAGCGTTCGGCCGAGCGCTTTGGCGACCTGCCAGCCTTGTGTTTCCTGGCGACTGGCAGCATCGAGGATCAGCCATGGCGTATCAGTTATGCCGAACTGTTCGCCAAGGTCACGCAAACCGCGAATGCCTTGCATCGTCTCGGCCTGCGTCCGGGGCAGGCCGTCTCCTTTCTGCTGCCTAACTTGCCGCAGACCCATTTTGTGATCTGGGGCGGCGAGGCTGCTGGAATTGTGAATGCCATCAATCCGCTGCTGGAACCCCAGCACATTGCAGAGCTGATTCGCGCCTCCAACACCTCGGTGCTGGTCACGTTAGGGCCCTTTACGGGTACCGATTTATGGCAAAAGGTGGCCGCATTGTCTGATTTGCTACCACAGCTTCCGACTATTGTGACGGTCGACCTGGCCAATCTGTTGCCAGAACCGCAGCGCAGTGTCGTGAAGGCCAAACGTCCCCCGATGCCTGAAGGCGTATTGGACTTCGACGAACTTCTCGCCGCCGCCCCGGCCGACCATTTGGAAAGTGGACGTATCATTCAGCCTGGCGACATTGCCTCCTATTTCCACACTGGAGGAACGACCGGCACTCCGAAACTGGCGCCCCATACCCACTTCAACGAGGTGGCGATGGCCGAGATCATTGGCTTGCACGGCCGCTATGTGCCGGATGATGTGCTGCTGTGCGGCTTACCGTTGTTTCACGTCAATGGCGTGATGGTTTCGGGGCTTGCAGCCTTTCACCAGGGCGCGCAGGTCTTGCTGCCTGGTCCTCAGGGTTATCGCAATCCTGCCCTGATCAAGGATTTCTGGAAGCTGGTGGAGCGTTACCGGGTCAGTAGTTTCAGCGGTGTGCCTACCATTTACGCGGCTCTGTTGCAGGTTCCTACCGACGCAAATGATATTTCGAGCCTGCGCTTTGCGCTCTGCGGCGCCGCGCCGATGTCGGTAGAGCTGATCCGCCAGTTCGAAGCCCGCACGGGGTTACGCATCATCGAGGGGTATGGGTTGACCGAAGGCACATGCGCCACTGCCTGCAACCCTTACGAGGGCGAGCGGCGACCGGGCTCCATTGGCCTGCGTCTGCCGTATTGCCAGGTCAAGATCGTGGTGCTCGACAGTAATGAAAACTACCTGCGTGACGCTGCCACGGACGAGCCGGGCACGCTGTGCCTGCGTGGGCCGACGGTGTTCAATGGCTATCTGCAGGCGGACAAGAACAGAGGCATCTGGGTAGATGGCGACTGGTTCAACACCGGCGACCTGGGGCGCATCGACGCCGATGGCTACATATGGCTGACCGGCCGCAGCAAAGACCTGATCATTCGCGGTGGTCACAATATTGATCCGCAGATAATCGAGGAAGCGCTGCATCGTCACCCTGCGGTGGCCCTCGCGGCGGCCGTGGGCAAGCCCGACATCAGGGCCGGTGAACTGCCGGTGGTTTATGTGCAGCTCAAAGCCGGCGAGCACGCGACTGAGGCTCAATTGATGGAGCATGCCCAACAGCATATCCATGAGCGTGCAGCGTTGCCGAAAGACATCTGGCTGGTGGAGCACATTCCGTTGACTGCCGTGGGCAAGACCTTCAAGCCAGCATTGCGCCTGGATGCTATTCGCCGGGTCTTTGAAGAGGAAGTCGGGCAGGTCACCCGTGGCGCGCAGGTCGATGCGCGCGGTGACGAGCGCCATGGTCAGCGAGTGGATATCCGCATACCCAACCTTAGCGTTTCGCAGCACCAGCAACTGAAGCAGCGGTTGGATGGCTACGCGGTGCGTTATGCCGTGCATTCGGCCTAAACCACAAAATGGAGTGGCAGAAGGCATCCGCTGGCCGGGAAAATTCCCGTAGACAATACTCTGGGACACCCGCCATTCTCTGCCAGACGTAACATCTGGCGTGGACCGTAATACGGTCCGCCCTTCATTTCCCAGGCAGAGCTGACCGCATGAGTAAATCGCCCCGGCAATTGATGCTCGACGAAATTGCTGATTGGCAGCATCGGGGGCTGATCGACGGCGCTACCCGGCAGAGGCTGAGTGCGCCCTATCAGCGCCCGGGTCAACTGCTGTCCACGGTGTTGCAATGGTTAGGTATTGGCTCGGTGTTGCTGATAGGCATGGCGGTCCTGAGCGGTGTGAGCTATCTCAGTGAATCGGTGACCCTCGGGGTGTTGTTGTTTTTTGCTGCGGGTGCCGGGTTATGGTGGGGTGGGGTGCGCCTGGCACGTGATCCTGCCGGGCGTATGCCGGTGACCGGGGTGGCTGTTTTGACTATCGGTCTGATGCTGATCGGCGGCAGCCTGTTGCTCGGCGGCATAGATGACGAAGATGGCGGGCTAAATCGTGTTCCATTGGCGCTGCTGGTCACCGCCGTGTTGAGTGCTTGCACGGCCTATCGTTATCACTTGCGCTGGCCCTTGTTCCTGGGGCTGCTGTGCGTATTTCACGCGCTTGGTTCCTGGGGGCGTTACAACGGGGGGGGGGCGTACGACTTCGGTATCCACGACCCGCGCGTCATGGCCGTCATCGCCGGGCTGGCGGCGCTTCTGGGGTTATGTCACCAGCATGCAGAAGAAGGGCCGCTGCGCCACTGCCGTGGTTTTGGGCGTTTGTACGTGATTTTCGGACTGCTCTATTTCAATTGTTCATTATGGTTTCTCAGCCTGGAACGTTATGGCTGGTCCGAGTCGGCGTTATGGATACTGCTGTTCACCCTAGGGGCGATCAGCCAGTTGGTGATAGGCGCTCGTTTCAAGCATCCCAGCTTCATCGGCTTCGGTGTGGTGTTTCTGGGGATCGACCTGTACACGCGTTTCTATGAATACGCTTGGGATCAGTTGAGTGTCGTGGTTTTTTTTATCGCGGCCGGCGTGACGGGGATTTTGCTGGGGTGGCTGTTTGAGCGTGCGGCACTGCGTGCCAAGGAGGATCGGTCATGAGCCTGGGTCGTCGTAATCGACAGGTTCGCAATGCCCTCGATCAGTGGCTGCGCGAAGAGCAGATTGATCCAGCAGCTCACAGCCGCATCGGTGAGCTGTACCCCTTGACTCGATGGGACTGGCGCTCACTCGGGCGTTGGTTTCTGCTCTTCGGCGCCATCAGTGTGGCAGCGGGGCTGTTGCTGTTTCTGCGCGAACACCTGACGTTCACCTTACCCAAACTGGCGATCAGCCTGTCGCTCCTGACCCTGGGGCTCTTCGCCATTGGGCGTTGGTTGCCGGGCAAAGGCTTACGGATGCTGGGCAGCACCGCAGAGTTGCTGGGTGGCTTTGCCCTGATCGGTTTAAGTGTTGCAGTGGGCATGATCTATTCGGACGGTTCCGGTAACTGGCCGGCGCTGCTGCTGGTCGACCTGCTGATACTGTTGATGCTCAGCTATGTGTTGGGCAACGTGTTGTTGCTAACACTGTGTACCGTGTTGTTTTTTTTCTGGTTTGGCGGCCGCAGCGGTTATGTGTCCGGCTGGGGCGCTTACTGGTTTGGCATGAACTACCCATTGCGCTTTTTCGGTGCAGGGCTGGTACTGGTAGCGGCGGGGGCCTTGCATCTGCGTGGTGAGACAGCGCTATTGGCACGCTACAGCGGCTTCGCCAAAGTGTGGATTTCCTGTGGTCTGTTTGTTGCCGAGATGGCCCTGTGGCTGCTGTCGTTGTTTGGCAGCTACGATTTGATCTACGGTCCGTGGCATTTTGCCGATGACAGTGAGCTGCTGCTGTTCAACCTGCTTTGGGCCGGATTCAGTCTTGGCGTGTTGGCATTGGGGCTGCGCCAGCGGTTCGGCATGCTGGTGGGTTATGGTGTGACATTTTTGATCATCCAGTTGTATACCCTGTTCTTCACCCAGTTGGCCGAAACTCTGGGCTGGCTCCTCAGTTTGCTGGTCGCCGGCGGCAGTTTGCTGATGCTGGTGATTTGGCTCGAGTCACAACGTCAGCGACGTCGAGCGATGACCTGCGCCGACTGAACTGGCCTGCGGTATTGGGCGCGCGTCGGTCGTTTGAAGCTGCGTTTCCCCAATGACTAACCCCTAGGTGGTGAATTTTCCCTTGGTGAATAGGGAATTTTCCCCGGTCTTAAAGTGAACAAGAACGTCAATATCTCCTCGCTCAATCAGAGAGGGTGAGAGATGAAGCCGGATTGCGTTCTCATCATAGAGAGCCACGTCTTTCAGCGCGGGGTATTGGTTAAGGCGCTGCAGCGCTTGGGTGTCAGGTGCGTTTTAGTTGCGGACGACACTGCGCAAGCGTTAGCGCATATGCAGGATGGCGTCAGCATCGACATCGTATTTTTTGACCTGAACGATGGCGCACTCAATATGGTCGATTTCTGGCAACTTTCCCTGACGCTGAACAGTGTTCGCGCTACGGTTTTGTACAGTGACTTACAACCCGATGTTTATCGCGCGGTCGCCCACATGAGTTCATTGTCAGGCATTAAATTACTAGGCGTTTTAGACAAACCACTGCAGCTGGAAAGACTCGAAAAACTATTAAATTTTTATGCCCAAACAAAAAATATTTTGCCACCCCGGACGTCAATGCCCCCAGGCTTGCTGTCGCGTGAAGAGGTGTTGCGTGGCTTGGCGAAGGCCGAGTTTCGAGCCTGGTACCAACCCAAGTTCAATCTGCGTGACGGCACCTTGTTTGGTGCTGAGGTGTTGGTGCGTTGGAATCATCCGACCCAAGGTTTGTTGTTACCCAAGGACTTATTGGCGGCGGTATTGGGCCACGGCCTGATCAACGAGGTATTCGAGCAACTGCTTGATCAAGGCGTGGAGCTGTTGCTCAAGCTGAAAGCGCGAGGTGTTTCGTTGCAGTTGGCTTTTAATCTGGCGGCCTCGCAGTTAAGCAGTGATGAGTGGTTTACCCATGTAGATTCGGTGTTGAAACGGCGAGGGCTGCCGGGCGCGGCCTTGATGTTTGAAGTGACCGAAAGCGGTTTGCTCGAGCTGCCTCTGCCAGTACTGAACAATCTCAACGCCCTGCATCGGCTTGGCTGCGGTTTGTCGATTGATGATTTTGGCATGGGATTTTCGTCGCTGAGATTGTTGGCACAGTTACCGTTCAGTCAGCTCAAGTTGGATGGTGTATTTGTCCAGGATCTTTCGGATGCACGCAGCCGGGCGGTAGTGACCAGCAGCCTGGCATTGTCGGAAGCCCTCGGGATGGACCTTGTGATTGAGGGGGTGGCCACGCGTTCTATCAACGATACGCTCGTTAGCCTTGGATGCTCGTTCGGGCAAGGGTTTCACTTGGCGATGCCCATGAAGGATCAGGATTTTTTCCACTGGCTGGAGTGTTTTCAACAGTAGCCCGACTTTCAATAACTTTAAAAAAGACGCCATGGCGTCGGCACATCAACTTTATCTGCGCTTAGGTAATCAGACCGCGCGTAATAGCCAGTGCATAGGCTCTGAATTGGCGGTACGTCGCTCGAAAAGAGGTTCATATGTTCAAAGCGTTAGTCGTAGATGATCACCCGTTTATTCGGGCGTCCGTCAAAGTGGTTTTGGCCGCTGCACAATTTGAGGTGATTGCCGAGGCAGACAACGGTGTCGACGCGGTTCAACTGGCACGCAAACATGTACCCGAACTGATCATGTTGGATATTTCAATGCCCTTGCTGGACGGGCTGGACGTTATCAGTCGAATTACAGACTTGGGGCTGCCGAGTAAAATTTTAGTGTTGACTGGACTTGAGCCGGCATTTTATGCAAAACGCTGCATGAACGCGGGAGCCCATGGCTATATCTCTAAATCTGACGATTTGAAAGAGTTGAGTCGAGCGATCAAGGTGGTGATGGATGGCTATACGCACTTCCCGATTTTGAGCAGCAGCTCTGTGCGGGGCGCTGACGTCAGCACGTCCGAGCAGGAGTTGGTACAGAAGCTGTCCAATCGAGAGTTGGCGGTACTCCAGCAATTGTCGCGTGGTTTCAGCAATAAGGAAATCGGCGAGGCCATGCTGCTAAGCAATAAAACGGTCAGCAATTACAAAAATCGGTTGATTGAAAAGCTCAATGTAAAATCGTTGATCTACCTGGCCGACTTCGCTAAACGCAATAAGCTTCTATAAATGAAAAGGCTTGTGTGGGCGGGCGTATTCTTATGGGGACTCAGTTCGTCGATATATGCGGACCATAGCGCACGTGTTGCCGAGCCGCTGACTTTATTGGGTCGCTCTCACTCTTCAGTGCAAATGTTGGGGTTGGATGAGGCCGATTGGCGTTGGTTACGCACTAAAGGTGTCTTGACATTGGGTACCTCAAAAAACGCGTCCGCCCCTTTTGAATTGACCTCCAGCGAGCGCGAGTATGAAGGCCTGACCGCCGATTACGCTGAATTGTTGGGGGACTTGCTGCATGTCACCATCAAAGTGCAGCGCTATCGAAACCGGGTGGAGCTGATCGAAGCACTCAAGACAGGTCAAGTCGATTTGGTGGGCGCTCTGGAGGCCACCGAGTTAAGTGACCCGCAACTGACCCAGTCAATCGCCTATTTTGATGACCCCTCAGTGTTGGTAGCGCCTGGCAGCAGCGCTCGTGGTTTACCAGAAAAGCTCACGGGGCTTCGGCTTGCCATGCTTGATCAGTATATGAGCCCTGCGGAAGTGGCGGCGTTGTATCCGTATGCAACATTGCAAACATACCCGACGGCCTTTGATGCGATGACAGCATTGGCGTTTGGCCAAGCCGACATTTACTTGGGGGGCGGTATTGGCGCGAATTACCTGATCAATAGAAACCATTTCGTGGATTTGCAGTTTTTGAGCTTTATCGACGACAAATCAGGGGCTTTCGGTTTTGTGATGAACCGAGAGGACACGCGCTTGCTGCAACTGGTGAACCGTGTGCTGAGTGCGATTTCTCATGAGGAAAAAAACCGGATCACTCGACGCTGGAAGGCGAGCGCTGTGTCCGTTCATGGTCGCGAAGAAATACAGTTCGACGATGCCGAACAGCATTGGCTGGAGGGCCATCCGCAGATAAAAGTGGCAGTCATGGACGGCAATCCGCCCATGTCCTTTTTTGACCAGAGTAAAAAATTCCGGGGGATTAGTGCAGATTTGCTGGAAAAAATCAGCCAGCGCATTCCTATAACATTCGACACGGTAGTTGGAAATTCCAATGACGAACTGATCGACTTGGTACTGGCGGGTAAGGCCGATGTGGTGGCAACCTTTCATACCTCACATAAGCGGCTGCTTTTTACCCGACCCTATTGGACAAGCCCTTATGTGCTGAGCACGCGTATCGGTACGGGCGCACCAGGTAACCTGAGTGAGTTGTCAGGCAAAAGCCTATCTCTGGTGGCCAAGAGCCCGATGGCCGAATACTTGAGCATCTATCATCCAGGCATCAAGGTTGTTCAGTCGGTCAATGCCGCAGACTCCATGTCGATGCTGGTCGCCGGCAAGGTCGATGCTGCTCTGAGCCCGCTTATCAGCGCGCAGTACCTGATCACCAACTACTACCGTGACCGATTGCGCATGATAGGTGCCATTGGTTCGCGGCCGGCGCAACTGGCCTTGGGCACAAGCCGAGGCGAGCCGGAGCTGTATTCGATTCTCGATAAAGTCATGGCCAGTATTCCTCTCGATGAAATAGATGAGATGACCAATCGGTGGTTCGGCAACGCGGTGGTGGAAAACAACTATTGGGACACGAACCGCACTGTCATGTTTCAAGGGTTCGCCGTGGTGTTGGCGCTGTTGATCGTAGCGTTTTGTTGGGTGGCCTACTTGCGGCGCCTTATTCGCAAACGCGTGACGGCGGAACGGCAATTGAACGAACAGATGGCGTTCATGCGTGTGTTAATTGACAGTTTGCCTCACCCTATTTACGTGCGTGATCGCCATGCTCAATTGATGTCCTGCAACACTCAATACCTGCTTGCCCTAGGCGTCAGCCATGATGATGTGCTGGGTAAGGGGGTAATTGATGGCCTGGGCGATAAAAGCCCATACGCCCGTGTCCTTGAGCAGGAGTACTTCGAGGTTATACAGAGCGGTGAGCCACGGATCAGCGACCGGCTCATGTTTGTCGCGCAAGGTCAGGAGATCATGGCCTATCACTGGATTTTGCCGTTTCGCGACAATGACGGTGATGTAAAGGGCATCATTGCAGGGTGGATAGACATCAGTGAGCGGGACCGCCTCAATGGCGAACTGCAGACAGCCAAGCTGGACGCGGAAAACGCCAATCGAGCAAAAACCACTTTTCTAGCGACGATGAGCCATGAAATTCGCACGCCCATGAATGCGATCGTAGGCATGCTTGAATTGGCCATGAAAAAAGCCGATCAAGGCGCGTTGGATCGTTTTGCGATCGAAGTTGCGTTCGGGGCTGCTCAAGGCTTGCTGGGATTGATCGGCGATATTCTGGATGTTGTGCGTATCGAGTCCGGACGCCTTGAACTGGCACCCGAGCGGGCAGCTTTCAAACCTCTGGTGGAATCTGTTGTGCGCGTGTTCGAAGGATTGGCGCGGCAAAAAAAGCTGACACTCATAGTGGAGTTTGACGCTCAAGCTGATCGAGATGTGTATATCGATCCTCTGCGTTTCAAGCAAATCCTTTCCAATTTACTGAGTAACGCCATTAAGTTCACCCAAGAGGGCAAAGTGGTCGTCAGTGTGCACGCTCAACCGTCGGATAGTGCGGATCAACTGATGGTCAGAGTACAAGTGCGAGACACCGGAGCAGGCATTTCCAAAGAGGATCAGGAGCAACTGTTTCTGCCATTCAGCCAGGTTGGCACGCCAGGCGAGGGCCAGCAGGGGGGCTCGGGTCTAGGGTTGATGATCAGCCGGACGTTGTGTGAGTTGATGCACGGTGAGTTGAGCTTGCACAGTGTCCTGGGAATCGGAACACAAATTGACGTGGTGCTGGTGTTACCGGTCCTTGAGCGCGTGACGCAGGTGGCACAGGATATTGAAGCAGGTATTCCTGGCAAAGTGTTGAACGTGTTGGTGGTGGATGACTATCCGGCCAATCGTTTGTTGTTGCAGCAGCAACTGGCCTATCTAGGTCACATCGTCTGCGATGAGCCCGACGGTGCTCATGGGTTGCGGTCCTGGCGTAACGGGCATTTCGATGTGGTAATCACTGATTGTAATATGCCGGTTATGAACGGCTATGAGCTGGTCAGGCACATTCGTGCGGAAGAGCAGCGCACGGGTACATCTCGTTGTCTGATACTTGGGTTCACGGCCAACGCGCAGGCCGAAGAAATTGATCGCTGCCTGGCAGCGGGCATGGATGATTGCCTATTCAAACCGATCAGCATGCAAGAACTGGCGGCCCGTCTTCTACCTGTAGAGCCGATTTTCATAAGGGACATCAATGAGCCGAGCTCGCTGGGAGGCCTCGATGGTGTAGACCTGACAAGTCTGGAGCAACTGACTTATGGCGACAGGGCTTCGATTGTTCATTTGCTGAGGGACCTTGCCAAAAGCAACGAAGAAGACCTGTCGCGCTTAGTGAAGCTCTTCAGTGATGGTGATCTTGCCGCGATGTCTGACCTCACACACCGAATCAAGGGCGGGGCACGAATCATCAAGGCCCAGAGGTTAATTCAATGTTGCGAGCAGGTACAGATCGATTGCCAAAACTTGGATCACGATCGGCTTACGCAATCTGTTGACGCCTTGTACCAGGCAATGGAAGCGCTGGCGCAGACATTGGAAGAGCGTTTAGACCAATAGCCATCAACCTCCAGCAGGCAGATCGTGCGATCGGCCACTCATGGAAAATGCTTATCAGTGGTCCGCACGCGATGAGCCGCTTCAATCAGCGTATTCGTGCAAAAGAAGCGTTATGCAAGACGCACTCATTACTTTGTGGAGAACATAGCCATGCCTGTACTACCCCTACGGGTCCTGGTTTTGGAGGACCATCATTTTCAACGAACCATTGCGGTGAACCTGCTCAAACAGTTGGGGTGCGATACGGTACTGGCCGCCGCCAACGGTGCGCAGGCACTGCGCACCCTGCACGAAGTCGGGCCGGTGGATATTGTCTTGTGCGACCTTCACATGGAAGGAATGGACGGCCTCGAGTTTCTGCAGCGCGCGAAGAATGCCGGTTTAGTCCGCTCGGTGATCATTAATAGTTCCCTGACCGAAGACGTGCGTCGGGCCGCTAGAAAACTGGTGCCGCTGTTGGGCGGAGTACTCTTGGGTGATGTAAGCAAACCATTGGAAATCAATGCGATTGAGCCGTTGTTGAGACACTACTTGAAAGAGGCGAGTACCTACCAGAACGTAAGCGCCTGCAGCATCGCGATTGGCGCCGAGGATGTACGTTTAGCCATGGCCCATCAACAGATGGAAACCTACTTTCAACCCAAGGTCGATCTGCGCAGTGGTGACGTGACAGGTGTCGAGGCGCTGGCTCGCTGGAACCATCCTTTCAGTGGTCTTGTGTCGCCTGCTGTGTTTATGCCCGCAGTGGAAAGCTGCAATTTGTTGAACGAACTCTTTTTTGCCCAGCTCGAGGACGGTATGAAATTGCAGCGCGAAGCATTGAAGCGCGGCTGTTTTCTCAATGTCGCATTCAATGTACAGCCTATCCAGCTCACTAACGTCACTTGGGCGCTCGAGGTGAAATCGCGTTTGGCCAGCCATGGTTTGAGTGGGGCAGGGCTGACTTTCGAGCTGGCTGAGAACGGTCTGATGGAAGCGTCATCGGCTTGCCTGGAAAACCTGGTGCGTTTACGGATGCTCGGGTGCCGATTATCTATTGATGACTTCGGTGTGGGCTTTTGTTCGTTGCAACGTTTATGTCAGTTGCCGTTCAACGAAATCAAGTTGGATGGGGAGTTTGTGCGCACGCTCGATCGTGAGCCGTACTGCCGTGCCGTGGTCGTCAGCACACTGGCCTTGGGAAAAGCCTTGGGAATGACGGTCGTGGTCAAAGGTATTGAAGCACAACGCCAACATGAGCAGTTGCTTGACCTGGGATGTACGCAGGGGCAGGGCTTTTTGTTTGCCCTGCCGATGAGTTGCGAGCCGTTGTTGGATTGGATCGAGGCAAGATCCAAGTGAGTTGCGTGGGCATTCATTTATGATCCCCCCTACACCCGGCAGATATGGAACGGTGGGCGACCGTATTTTTTGGTGGTGAAAATTCCCACTGGTATTAGTGCTTTTTCCTCAAGAAGGTATCCCTCAAGAAAGCGACAATCTACGCAGGATCTGGGCTGGCTAAAATCTCTCATAGATTTTGAGTTTTAGGTCGATGCTGGTTTTCATTGTGTTGTGCCGCGACCTGAAATAAAAAACTTTGAAGGGTAAAGCAATAAATTTGTTGAGGGAGTTGAGCGTGGCTACCCCGTATTTACGAATTCTGATTGTGGATGATCAGCTGTTGCAAAGCGTATACATAGAAAAGCTTTTCAATAGCAATGGCTATTACCGAGTCGCGCCTGTTGCGTCATTTAATGAGTTTTTATTGTTGGCTTCACAAGCGATAGATAAATTTGATCTGGTAGTTTTAAATGGTGCGATAAAAGGGTGCACGCCGGCGAGGTTGGAGGAAGTGCAGCAGAATTGTTCGAGTATCGGCTATATATTGATTTATGGTGCCCGGATTGCTGGAACGGCCAACAGTGGCACTGTTGGTGAGCGTCAAGCAGTGATTGAATTATCTGGAGTGCCAGGCATCGAGTCGATAAAAACGGTGATGCAATCTGTCGATCCGAGAAAAAATTAAAGCGTAATAACGAACGACAACGAACCCGTTTCGTCATTTGTAACACCTCTTTGCCCTGCTGTCAGACGGCGGTATGCATTGCCCCTTATGGAGAGGTGAGGGTTATAATGTAAGCGCCTGAGCGGATAAGCTTACCTTTGCGATCCAGTACTTCATATTGACGATTGTAGTAACGGCTGTTAGATCCGCTGTCACTGACTAAGCTGACATGGGCCGCTGCGTACTCGGGTGTGATACCTGCTGTCGGATTATCAATACTCACAATGTCAATGGATGTGTCGCGCACTACAGTCGGGCAATCACTCAACGTAAACGCGGCATTTGAAAGAGGGCCCGAGTTACAACCGGACTCATCAATCCCTCCAACGATTCGAATAGTGCCGTGCTGGTCTGGATAATCTGCCAGGCACACGCCACTCAAGGCAAACATAAAACTGAGACCTATCGGCCAATATCTACCGTTCATCGCAAATACTCCGTATGGGTTTTGGATGCTTACGTTGACAGTATAGGCGACCTTCTTGACATTTTTATGACCGGCTTTTTTTGTTGGTTGCCGTGTAGGTCGGCGTATTGGCAAGGGATGCAAAGAATGGGCCAGAAGCTGAAGCCCGCATGAGACGGTAGCGCGACAATAATTTTATTGCCTTGTTGCTCTGGCTTATAGGAAGGGCGGCGTCATCGATTATCACGCATGCCGGGGTTTGTTATTGTCATCGGTTGGGAATTGAATCAATCCATTTGGATAGCATCAAGAAAAGCCGGGTTAACCGATTAGTTGTCGTTGTTAGATGTTGTTTGAAGGGTGGATTGGCGCTATTCAATACTTTTTAGGTTTGTCGTGAAAATTCCCATGTCGCCGGGGGAAATTTCCTCTAAAAGTTTAAGCTCGGGACAAATACAATAGATCATCTTATAAATGCTGTGGATTTTTGAGCAGGTAGATTTGTTTGAGTGCTGTAGATTGATCGCTTGGCTGGAATTTTATTTTTAATTGTAAGCAGAGAAGGTGTTCTTCTCTAGTTGAATTTTTTTGCGATTTTTAAGATTGTAGTCTCGTCGGAAGCTTTGAGTGTGCTAATGGCCGCCTTTACGGATAAAGCGGTAACCATGGATGGCATTTAGTATGTTCTTGAGAGGTTTTTGGCGGGTGCTATTGGGGGTAAAAAATGAAAAATCAATTAAGGAAGTATAAAATGAAAGCTAAAAATTCTACGTTGTTGGGCGCGCTGGCTATTACGCTGGGCGCGGCATTTATTGTGCCAGTGGCTGGTGCAGCAGATGGCCTCATTAACTTCGAGGGCTCGATTACGGCGCAAAGCTGCACAATCAACGGCGGCGCGGGTAGAAACTTCACCGTCACACTGCCTAAAGTTTCCAGTGCCTCACTGGCAACCGCAGGTGATCGAGGCGGCCGTACGCCATTCCTTATAAACTTGACTGATTGTGGTGCGCCATTGGATGGGGCGGTGAAGGTCTTTTTTGAGCCAAGCACCGACGTCGATATTGCAACTGGTCGTTTGAGGATTACGAGCGGTAATGGCAATGCTACGAATGTTCAGGTCGGCTTGCTGACTGAGCAGCAAGATGATATTCAAGTCGGTCAGGCTGCCTCTGCATACCCATCAACTAACTTGGTGGCGGGCGCGGCAACATTTAAGTATTTTGCTGAATACCACTCCCTGGGTCTGGCTACCGCAGGCGGAGTTACAACTCGAGTAAACTACAGCATCATTTACCCGTAATTGATGTGGGTGCGACGGTCAATGGCTGTCGTACCTTTATTTATTTTTTTTCTCGAAAATTTATTTTAGTGGATTTCCTGATGAAGCGTAACGTTTCCTTGTGTGGGTGGGTGTGTCTATTGGCGCTGTTTTTAAGTGGTCCTGCAAAGGCCAGCGTAGTTATCGGGGCCACTCGAGTGGTTTACCCGGCCAGTGAGCGAGATGTTTCTATTAAATTAACGAATAATGGTAGCTCTCCTGCACTTGTACAGGCATGGGTCGACGCTGGGGACCCCGCAGTGTTGCCGGAAAACAGCGACGCCCCATTTGTGTTAACCCCGCCAGTTTCGCGTTTGGACCCTAGCAAGGGGCAAACATTACGATTGATGTTTACTGGCGCAGAATTACCACAGGATAAGGAATCGCTGTTCTGGTTGAATATCTTGGAAGTCCCGCCTGTGTCTACCAGTGGTGTAGAAACTGAACTGCAGCTGGCGTTTCGTTCGCGCATTAAAATTTTTTTTCGCCCGGACAATTTATCTGGGGCAGTGATAGACGCGCCGAAACAACTACGTTGGCAAGTAAAGTCGGTAGCCGACGGTTGGGTGCTGGAGGGTTATAACCCTACGCCTTATTACATTACGCTCGTTAAAGCGGGGGTAGTAATAAGCGAAAAAGTTTTTAGCAGCGAAAACGGCGAAATGCTGAGCCCAGGCGGCAAGGCTACGTTTTCTCTGAAGGGATTGCCTGGCAAGCCAAGCGTCGGTACCCAGGTAGATTTTACCGTCATCAATGATTTTGGCGGCGGCGATGCTCATAAAAGCAAGCTTGAGCAGTAAAACCGGCTAATAGCATGCAAGGTGAAGGACATCACAGCATATGAGCATGGCAAAAGCTGTAAAAAAATCTCAAGTACCCGAGTTTTCGATATCGTTAAATTGGTTGTCCTTGAAATTCGGTGAGAAATGCTATTTTCGGTTTTTGCAAATGACCGTTGCTAGCTGTGTATTGCTGTCGCACGTTGACAGTGCGCGGGCCGAGTTGCAAGGCGATGCGTTGGCAGATGTCAGCTTTAATAGTAATTTTTTCCGAGGCGCAGAAACGGTAGACGTTTCACGTTTTGCCAACGGTAACCCCATCTCAGCGGGAACGTATCGGGTAGATACCTTTGCGAATGGTATCTGGATTGGCCGCGATAATGTGCTGTTTCGTGCTGTGGCGGGGAAAAAGAATGCCGAGCCCTGTTTCACATTGAGGCAGCTGGACAGCATGGCGGTAGATACAAGTAAAGTGCCGGCGAGTGGAAATAGCGACGAGGAGTGTCGGGGCATCGATCAGTGGGTAGCCGATGCGTCGTTCAGTTTTGATTCTTCTGATTTGCGCCTGGATTTAAGCTTGCCGCAGGTTTCGTTGCGTCGTAATGCGCGGGGCTATGTCGATCCAAAATACTGGGACCCAGGTATTAATGCTGCTGTATTGGGCTACGATTTCAATACCTATCAGATGCAAAACGATGGCTTGAACAGTACGTCTTCCTACCTGGGGATTGACTCCGGGTTGAACATAGGTGATTGGCAGCTTCGCCATCGCTCGTCGATGACTTGGCAGAGTGGTCAAGGTCGGCAGTGGCAAAAAATTGCAACTTATGCACAACGCAACATTGCTCCGTGGAACAGCAAGTTAACTATTGGGGAAACGAATACCAGCGGTGAGCTGTTTGACAGCGTTGCGTTCCGAGGCGTGCAGTTGGCCACCGATGACCGCATGCTTCCAGACTCACTGCGTGGTTATGCCCCTGTCGTTCGTGGCGTCGCCAGCACCAATGCATTAGTTGAGATTCGTCAGAACAACGTTTTGATCTACCAGGCCCCGGTTGCGGCTGGCGCGTTCGAATTCAATGACCTGTACTCAACCGGCTATGGTGGCGAGTTGGCGGTCACGATAATCGAAGCCGACGGCAGGGTACACGGCTTCAACGTTCCTTATGCTTCTGTGGCGCAATCGTTGCGCCCAGGCACTTTTCGGTACAGCCTGACGGCTGGTCAGGTAAATGAACGTTTTTTGCATGACCGGCCGCAGTTTCTGCAAGCCACTGTGCAGAGAGGGTTCACCAATCTGGTTACGGGGTACGGTGGTGTACTAGCCAGTGATGGTTATGGCGCTGGTCTTATAGGTGCTGCGCTTAACACAGAATATGGCGCATTTTCGCTGGATCTGAGTCATGCCCGCACAGAGATCGAGGCTCAAGGTACGCAGTCTGGGCAGAGCGCCAAGCTGGGTTACAGTAAGTTGCTGACTGAGACCGGCACCAATTTTACGGTGGCAACCTATCGCTACTCAACCTCCGGTTACCTGAGCTTTCGTGATGCATTGAATCAGCGCGAGTTCGCCAGCAATGGGCAACTGGAATTCAACCAGTTCAATCCGGCACGTGATTCGCTCGACGGGCCTCTTGATCTTCGCCTCACTCAACAGGCGCGCGATTTTGCCCAGAGCCAGGCGCTACGTCGTCAACGTAACAGTTTCGAACTGACGGTTTCACAACCCTTGGGCGAATTTGGCTCGGTGTATGTCACCGGATCCAAGCGTAACTACTGGGCAGGGGGCGGTACTGATACCCAGTACCAGATTGGTTATAACAACCATTGGGGCAGTCTGGGTTATTCCGTCTCCGCGTCGCGCACACGAGATGTAATAGGCCGTACCGGTACCGAATACTATTTGAGTTTTTCGTTACCCTTGGGTACGGGGAGCCATGTGCCCTCGTTCAGAAGTATGGTCACACGTGATAATCAGGGGGATACCAATACACAGGTCGGGTTGAGCGGTACCGCAGGTGTGGACAGCCAATTTGATTACGGCGTGACGGCTACCAATAGTACCCGTGATGAAACCGGCAGCAGCGCATCGACTAACGTGCAATACCGTAGCCCGGTTGCGACGTTAAGAGGATCTTACGGGCAGGGGAGTGGTTTCAAACAAGGTTCCGTAGGGGTTAGTGGGGCGATGGTGGCACACAGTGGTGGCGTGACCCTCGCGCCTCAGTTGGGGGAAACCATGGCGATTGTCGAGGCTGATGCCGCCAAGGGCGCACGGGTCGTTAACTCCTCAGGGCTACGTGTGGATGGTAATGGTTATGCGGCAATTCCTTACCTGACGCCCTACAACACAAACATCATTGAATTAGACCCGACAGGTTTGTCCAATCATGTCGAATTGCAGAGCAGCAGCCAGCAGGTTGCACCTTATGCGGGCGCAGTGGTTAAGGTCAAGTTCGCAACGGTTAGAGGGCGGGCTGTGTTTATCCGGGCTCTGGGCCCTCAAGGTGACGCGTTGCCCTTCGCCGCCGATGTGCTTGATGCCAAGGGGCTGAGCGTGGGTATCGTGAGCCAGGCAAGTCGCTTGTATGTCCGGGGTATCCCAGATAGCGGTGTGCTGACGGTGAAATGGGGTGAGAAGGCCGAACAACGGTGTTTTGTAAGTTATCAATTGCCTCCGTTAAATGAAAAAGACGAGGCCAGTAAAACACTCGAAACTCTCGACGCGAAGTGTGAGGCGGTGGGGCCTGCGCCTAAAAAAGCATAGTGCAATAGGTACAACAGTTTTATAGCATGGACGTAAGCTGACGAGTTGCGTTTGCAGCGTAAACGGTTAATGGCATGGATGGCTGAAAAGAGTTGCAATGGCAAAGGTTGCTTTGCCTGTAACACTGACGCGACACATGTCGCAACTTTCAAGAGGAAGTAATGCAATGCAAGAGTTGAACGCACAAGAAGTTGAAATTGTTTCGGGCGCTGGCATTTTTAAAGCAGTTGAAGGCCTCATCTTTGGTCTGGAATCCGGCACTCTTGAAGGCGCACAGATTGGTAAAGGTGCGCTCGGCTCTGCGGTCGGTAGTATTACCGTCGGTATTGGCGCCGGTGTGCAAGGCTTTTTCCGAGGGCTGTTTGGCGGCTGGTGGTAACAGCGACCAATCAAGCTTGAATGACTATTAATTTTAGAGGTTGAATGTTTATGCAAAATCTTAATTGTAAAGAAATCGATGCTGTTTCCGGCGCCGGGATTGTCGACGGTCTTATCGGGTTCGGCGATGGTCTTTACTCAGGCACACGTGAAGGCGCCCAGATTGGGACTGCCGACGGACTTGGCGTTGCCGCAGCTGTTGCTTCGGTTACTGTTGGTGTGAGCCGCGCTCTTAAAGGGCTTTGGGTTGGTTTTTGGGGTTCTTGGTTCTAATGTTTTCGACACGCAGGTGCTCGCGCGCCTGTGTGTTGTTTGATAGCGGGCACAGAGGATTAACTTCATGTTTTTACGCACTCGATGAAAATTAAAATGAGCATAAATCCCAGCTTGATTAAAAAACCCGAGAGCGACAGGCTTAACAATGAATTTAAGTCTGCTTTTTCAAAAGTATTTCTACTGAGCCTGTTTTCCTTAGGGTGGGCTCCGGAAGCATTCAGTATCTGCTCGACTCCGTCAAATACACCGACTCGCGGATTGAATTTGAGCGTGGGTGGAAATATTCTTGTATCACCTGACGCGGCGATAGGTTCAGTCATCTATTCCAAAACAATTGAATATGTAGGTGATTCAGTCAGTCCCTACCTAACCTGTACTGGGAATGCCACAAGATTCCGGTATTGGCGCTGGAATACTGAGGGTGGAGGAGCAGTCCCTGGGTATGCGGATGTGGTGTTTCCGACATCCACTAGGGACGTTGGCGTTCGAGTAAGAGGTCCTAACGGTGTTTACATTAAAACACGAGGCCTGTATGACCAATACCCACTGCCCTCTGGGTCTATTTCGCTTAATTATGCAGGTGAAACTCGTATGACGTTTGAGCTTGTAAAGCTTACACAGAATGCAAGCACACTTTCATTGCGCGGGTTCAGTATTCCAACCATCGATTATCAGGTAAATGAACAGGGTAGTGTATATCAGAATTTTAATGCTTCTTGGCAAGGGGATATAAACGCCAGTGCGTCAACTTGCAGCGTCGGCAATGTCAACGTTAACTTGGGATCACACGCCTCTTCGGTTTTTGTTAACACAGGTGATAAGTCGCCCGCCGTCCCCGTCGTTGTCAATGTGACATGCAGAAGAGCTACGCCTGATGTAGGAATAAAAATTGACCCTGTTTTTTTAACGGTCAACGCTTCCAATGGAATTTTTTCACTTGATCCTGGCTCAAGTGCAACGGGAATCGGGGTGCAGCTCATGACGCAAAACGGGACGCCAGTGAACCTGGACCTTCCGATCAAAAACTCTACCGTTGCAGCAACCAGTTTTTCTTTCCCTCTTCAAGCAGCGTTCATAAAAACTGGCGCGACGGTGAGGAGTGGGAGTGCAAGGTCCTCACTCAGGACCACCATTACTTATCAATAATCAGCCCCGTCTTGCGATGCAGAGGCTGTAGGTTGGACGGCTGTCGGCATGGTTAAGTGAGTGACGCTTTCTGATTGAACGGCTGAACCCGGGCGCCGGTTGGGTCCCTGCACAATAGTTGAAAAAAATGACTCTTGAAAAACCATTATTCCGTCTGAAAGCCCTGGAAGCTCATAAACAACAGTGGCTCGGCGAAATTATGATGATCCGTCCGACCTCTTTCACGTTTCTCACGCTGATGGCGGCCGCCATGGCCGCGTTGGTCATTGGCTTCCTGTTTTGGGGCAGTTATACCAAGCGCAGCACTGTGACGGGTCAATTGGTTCCAGCCAGTGGCCAGGTGAAAGTTTATGTCCATCAGCCCGGCATAGTGCTCGAAAAATTCGTGAATGAAGGCCAGATGGTTCAACGTGGGCAACCGTTACTGAGCCTCAGCAGCGAGCGCTATGGCAGCGATGCCGGGCCTGTACAGGCGGGCATCAGTCAACAACTGCGCCAACGGGGCGATTCCTTGCGCGATCAACTGGAGAAACAACGTCATCTGCAAGTTGACGAACGTAACAGCCTGACCAGCAAGGTTGCCAGTCTGCAGCAGGAGGTCACTACTTTAGTGGAGCAAGCGCAAAGCCAGCGTCGTTTGGTTGCACTGGCCACAGATGCCGCTGAGCGTTATCAAGGGTTGATGGACAAAGGCTACATTTCCATGGACCAACTCCAGCAGCGTCAGGCTGAGCTGTTGGGGCAACGTCAGAGCCTTCAGGGCTTGGAGCGTGAGCGTACATCGCTGCAACAACGTCTGGCCGAAAGTCGGACCGAACTCGCAGGCCTGCAAAACCGGCAGGCTAATCAGCTGGCGGAGGTTCAACGTCAGCAGTCTGCGTTGGAGCAGGAGCTTGCAGAAAGTGAAGCCAAGCGCAACCTGTTGGTCACTGCGCCGGAAGCAGGCATCGCTACCGCAGTACTTGCCGAGGTAGGGCAAACCGTTGACAGCTCACGTCCGTTGCTGAGCATCGTCCCAGCCGACACGCCCTTGCAGGCGGAGCTCTACGCACCGAGTAAATCCATCGGTTTCATTAAACCGGGAGACTCGGTACTGATTCGCTATCAGGCCTATCCCTATCAGAAGTTTGGCCAGTACCAAGGCCAGGTTCAGTCCATCTCGCGTGCCAGCATTTCCTCCACCGAACTGACGAGCATGGTTGGCAGCGTGCCGGGGTTGGCGCAGCAGGGCGAACAGGTCTATCGCTTGCGGATCCAGTTGAATGACCAGTCGGCACTTGCCTATGGCGAACCACGGCCGTTACAGAGTGGAATGCTGTTGGAGGCCGATATTTTGATGGACACCCGATTTCTTTACGAGTGGGTGCTTGAACCGTTGTACAGCTTGACCGGCAAACTTTAGGAACTCACACCTCATGGCTTTTCTTGACACACTCGCGCTGCGCTTTGGGCGCCGTTTGCCGTTGGTATTGCAGACCGAGGCCACCGAATGCGGCCTGGCGTGTCTGTCTATGGTCGCGGGCTACTATGGTCATCACAGTGATCTAATCGATTTACGTCGCCGATTCAGTGTTTCTCTCAAGGGCATGTCCTTGCGCCAGTTGATTCAGGCCGCGCATCAAATGCAGCTGGGCACTCGCGCATTGAAGCTGGAGCTGGAAAGTCTGGGCGAGTTGAAACTGCCGTGCGTGCTGCATTGGAATTTCAGCCATTTTGTGGTTCTGCAGGCCGTTGATTCGCGCGGTGTCACCCTTCATGACCCGGCAATGGGCCTGCGCCGATTGAGCCTGGAGGAGGCCTCGAAGAGCTTTACTGGTGTGGCCCTGGAATTGTGGCCCGACCACGGCTTTGAGAGGCAGGAAAGCCCGCCGCGCATCCGCTTGTGGCGGATGATGGGCAAGGTGTCCGGGCTCTACCGTTCGCTGGGCCAGGTGCTGCTGCTAGCCGGGGCACTGGAGATATTTTCGCTGATCAGCCCGTTCTTTCTGCAGTGGACGCTGGATCACGTTATCGTCAGTGCGGATCGTGATTTGTTGAGTACCCTGGTCCTGGGCTTCGGTTTGTTGCTGTTGATGCAACAGGCCGTCAGCGGAGTTCGTACCTGGGTCATGATGCATATGAGTACATTGCTCAGTGTGCAATGGCAGGCGAACGTTTTTACCCACTTGCTACGCCTGCCAACCCAATACTTTGAGAAGCGTCATCTGGGTGATGTGGTCTCGCGTTTTGGCGCGGTGAGCAGTATCCAGCAAACGCTGACGACGGCTTTCCTCTCGGCGGTGCTGGACGGTCTGATGTCTATCGCCACCCTGGGGATGATGTTGCTCTATAGCCCGCGCCTGGCGGCGATTGCCGTAGCAGCCATGAGCTTGTACGCACTAGGTCGTTGGCTTTGGTACCGGCCACTGCGTAATGCTACTGAAGAAGAGATTGTCCACGCAGCCCGTCAACAGAGCCACTTTCTCGAAACGGTCCGCGGCATTCGCACGTTGAAACTGTTTCAGCGCCAGGACGAACGCCGCTCGGTGTGGCTGGGTTTGTTGGTGGCACAAATCAATGCCGGCCTGCGCACGCAAAAGCTGCAATTGTTTTACCAACAACTCAATGGCCTGCTGTTTGGGGTGGAAAACCTGCTAGTGATCTGGCTCGGCGCGATCATGGTTATGGACGGTGCGTTCACAGTGGGGGTGTTGATCGCGTTTACCGCTTACAAGTCGCAGTTCGATACACGCGTGGCCAACCTGATCGACAAGTTTTTCGAGTTGCGCATGCTGCAACTTCAGGGGGAACGCTTGGCGGATATCGTCTTGCAGCCGCCGGAAGACAATCGCAGCAATCTTGACCCGGACAGTCTTCGTGAGCGAGAGGCGAGTGTCGAGGTATTGGGGCTGAGTTATCGCTATTCGGAACAGGAGCCCTGGGTTATTGATGGCCTGGACCTGCGTATTGAGGCTGGGGAGTCGGTCGCCATTATCGGCCCTTCCGGTTGCGGCAAAAGTACACTGTTCAACGTGTTGTTGGGGGGCCTTCCTCCAGATAAGGGCAACATCCGTGTGGCGGGCTTGGACTTGTCGCAGCTGGGTCTGGAGGGATTGCGCGAACTGGTGGGCACAGTGCTGCAGGACGATGTGCTATTTGCCGGGTCACTGGCGGAAAACATCAGCTTCTTTGACCCGCAGGCGGATATGACTTGGGTGCAGGAGTGCGCGCAGATGGCGTCTATTCACGATGACATCTTGAACATGCCGATGGGTTACAACACCCTGGTCGGGGACATGGGTACAGTACTTTCCGGTGGGCAGAAACAGCGCGTGATGTTAGCGCGGGCTCTTTACAAGAAACCGAGTATTTTGCTTCTCGACGAAGCTACCAGCCATCTTGATGTGGCGTGCGAGCAACGCGTCAACGCTGCCATTCAGGCTTTGCGCATCACCCGCATCATGATTGCACACCGGCCGGAAACAATCGCTTCGGCGGACCGTGTAATTGTGTTGGGGCAGGGCAGAGTGGTGAGCGACGTCAGGCCAGAACATCCGCTTCCATCTTCGGGCGCGATTTCTCGGGAGCAGATTTGATGCGTGCATTATCTGCGGTGTTGTTCGGGTTAATCGGTGCGGGGTCCGGTGCCAATGCTTATGAGCCGGATGTGTTTGGGACGGCTGGCGGAGTTTCCGAGCAAGCCGCTTATGATGTTGATCGTGGCCGGCTCTCTTGTGGGTTCACTGCTCTGCCAGATGCGTTGACCCTGGATGAGGCTATCGAGCGAATCCTGTGTATCGATCCACAAACACGTCTTGCCTGGGCCAATGCAAAAGCGCAGGCGGCGCAGGTGGGTGTCAATCGTTCGGCTTATTTACCCAGTCTGAATGGGCGTGTTGAGCAAAACCGTGGTTACAGTGATCGAGATAATCTGGATGTTCCACAGCAATCGGTTAACGGCTCTCGCCGGGGGCAAAGTGCAGGCATTGAACTGAGCTGGGTGTTGTTCGATTTCGGTCGCCGTAGCGCCGCGTTGCGTAGCTCTCAACAACTCCTGTTGGCTGCGAACGCGAGCCAGGACGCAACCCTGCAAAACACGTTTACGCTGGCAGCTCAAGCCTACTACAACGCATTAGCCGCACAGCGCAGTCTGGTGGCGTCGCGCCAGGTCGCCGTGCTGGCTGCACAGAATCTGGAGGCTGCCGACGCTAAGTTTAAAGCCGGTGCTGCCGCGCTTTCGGATCGGTTACAAGCGCAGACTGCGTTTTCCCAGGCGAG
The DNA here is from genome assembly GCF_023127835.1 of Pseudomonas sp. B329. Lineage (NCBI taxonomy): Bacteria > Pseudomonadati > Pseudomonadota > Gammaproteobacteria > Pseudomonadales > Pseudomonadaceae > Pseudomonas > Pseudomonas sp. B329. Next base: position 37,889 of record NZ_SPKP01000027.1, read on the forward strand.
TCTGAAGCAGGTTCAAGATGAGGGGCTGTTACGCAATGCTCTGGGTGCTATTGCCCTGCGTATGGGGTTGGCACCAGATACGCCATTGCGCTTGGCCAGTGAGCTTGATGTAACACCCGACACCGCCTTCGTGAAGGCTATTGATGAACTCCTCGCCCAGGCTCGGCGTGAGCATCCGGCAGTGTTGGCTGCCGAGGCTCGTGTACGGGCGGCCCAGGCGTCAGTTGATGAAAGTCGCGCTGCGGGACGGCCCAGCCTGGCACTAACCGCTAACCTGACGCGTGGCTACAACGATCAGGCCGAAGCTTTTGGTGGTGATACGCGTACATTCGACCGCAGCGTTGGGCTGCAGCTGCGTATCCCGCTCTTTGAAGGGTTCGGACGCAATTATCAAACCCGTGGCGCTATTGCACGCCAGCAAGCGAGCGAGGCGGAGCTGGCCAATATTGAGCAACGAGTCTCGCTGGACACTTGGGATAACTATCAGTCGCTGAGTCTCGAGACCCAGAGCCTGACGCGCACCACTGAGCTGGTTGAACAAGCACGCCAGAGCCTCGATGTGGTGCAGGGTCGCTATCGGTCCGGGATTGGTAGCATGATCGAGCTGCTTAATGCACTGACCGCCTATGCCAGCGCTGAAGAGCAACACACCCGAGCACTGGGCAACTGGCAGACTTCACGGCTGAAGCTCGCCGCCAGCCTTGGACGGCTAGGTTTCTGGACCTTGCAATGATCACCCTTGCTCCAGCTGCCGTACCAAAGGAATAACCTCCCGGCCAAACGCCAGCAGCTCGTCGTCATAATGTAAAAAACCGGTCAAGAGCATATCCACGCCAATCTCGGTCAGCGCCGCAATGCGTTCGGCAATCTGCTCAGGTGTGCCGATCAACCCCGTTTTAAAACCGTCGTTGAACTGGATCAAATCTTCGAACCGAGACTCGGCCCACATGCCTTGTTTCTCGGCGGTCGCCTGGCCGGCGTGCTGAACGTTCTTGCGAAAACGCTCGACGACCTCAATGTCGGCATTCTCGATGATGGCTTCCAATACCTCTCGCGCCTGTGCTTCGGTGGGCCGGGAGATGACGAAAGCATTGACGGCAAAACGGACCGTACGATTTTGCCTAGCCGCCAGGGCCTTCACATGCGCGATATGTTCGCGCAGCGAATCCAGCGGGGCGCCGTTCATAAAATAAAAGTCGCTTTGACGGGCGGCCATTTCTTGGGCCGCGACAGAGTTTCCACCTTGGAATACCGGGATGGCGCCGGGCCGGGGCTTGGGGCGGAAATCGGCGTTGCGCAGGCGGAAAAAGTCACCGGCGTATTCGGCCTGGCCATCGGCCCAGGTTGCACGCAGTACCTCAATGAATTCCTCGGTGCGCCGATAGCGCTCACCGTGTTCGAGCCAGGGTTCGCCCAGCGCAGTGTATTCATCCTTCAACCAGCCGCTGACTACGTTGACTGCCGCACGGCCTTGGCTGATTTCGTCCAGGGTGACCAGTTGCTTGGCAACGATCGCCGGATGTGCAAGGCCGGTGGCAACCGCGACAATCGGCACCAGTCGCGTGGTGACTGCGGCGATACCGGCGGCCATGACCATTGAGTCGTAGGTGCCTTCATTGCCCTCCAATGAGGACACGAAGCGTGTGGCGAGCAGGGTGTATTTGAAACCGTTATGCTCCGCGATCTGCGCGTACTCCCGATTGGCAGTAAAGGTGCCACGGGTGTGATTGGCGATACGTGTGGCCACCAGTGAGGTACCGAGGTTTGGAGCCCAGTAACCAAATTCGATAGGCATGTTCAAGCGTCCTTATCGGCGCGTTTTTCGATAATGAAAGCGATGATGATGCCCGCAGCGGCCGCGATGCCGGAAAAGGGCACCCAGTACCAGAATGCAGGGGCAACACTTAGGCTGAAGATCAGTGTGGTGGAGCCGACGATGCTGATCAGGACTTTGTAATCCAGACGGGTAAACGAGGCCCAGTCAGGGTTGTGATCCTGTTCGGTGTCGATCTCGCGGGCGGCGCGTTCCACGCCGTCGTAGACCATGTAGAGATAGGCAATTGACACCAGCACAGCAAGGGCCGTGGCGGTAAGGGCGTAGGTCATGGTGAAAATCCTTATGCGGGGTGGCTGACACGCGACTCCACGTCGTTGCTGGCTTGCAGTTGACGTGAATAGTCGTCGAAGTTAAAGGTCTTGCGGCTCATCAGGCCCAGGGTCAGCGGCACGATGGCGCTGATGCCGGTGATGGTCAAAATCCCCGCCAGCTCGCCGTAAAAGTGCCGTACGCTCATACCGATTACGACGGCGAGAATGATCCCCCAACTGAATCCGGCGGCTGTGGTGCGATGCCAGCTAATGGCCAGTAGCAGCGGGAACAAAATCGACGCATTGAGCGATTGCGCCAGCAGTACCAGGCTGACGAAGTCCCAGCCGGACATGACAATGGCACCGGCGATGACACCGAAAATCACCATGCTCAATTTGGTCAGCGTAAACAGTGCCTTGCCAGGCAGGCGCGGGAACAACGGCATCAGTACGTTGACCGAAACCAGAGAGGAGATGGCGGAGAATGCGCCGTCGATGGTGGAGTAGCTGCAGTTGAGCACCACAAACACATAAAGCGCGACCAGCGTGACCGGCAGGCCGATATTCGCGATCACGTAGGGCCCGATTGAGGCTGCGTCACCGCCTATCTGCGGCAGGGTTACGCCGTAACCCAGCCCCACCAACCCGAGGATGCCGGCGATGATCGGAATCGGGTAGAACAACGCGCCGCCCCAAATGAACGTCCGTGACAAATGGCGCGGTTTGACTGCCCAGGCTTTTTGCCAAAAGCTTTGGTCAGAAATGGACGCGCCCAGCAGGCCCAGCGAGAGGGTCAAGCCGAAGGCTGCGGCGGCCTCATAGCTGAAGATGCTTAAGTATTCGGCATTCTGCTGGGCCAGTGAGTTGAACACCCATTCGGCACCGCCGATCTTTTCCAATGCAAAAAGAACAATCACCGCGAGCGGCACCAGGATCAGTAATGTATTAAGTGTGCCGGTAATGGTCGAAGTCCATAACCCGCCCAAGTAGGAGTAGAGGGTCACGATCACCAGCACCACGGCAACAACCGCCAAGGGTTTTAAGCCGAAAACAGCGCTGGTTACCAGAACCGTGCCCTTTAAGTTGATCAGAATTGAGAATAATAACGCCAGGAGCATGATCAGCGTGGCCAGGGCGGCCGAAAAGTTTGAAGCGAGGCGCGTTCGGATATAGTCGGGGATGGTGTAGCCATTAGGCACCACCTTGCGTAAACGCAATGCCAATGGCGCCAGCAGGATTATGGCGATACCGTTAGGTATGGTAAACCATAACAAGCCCGACAAACCCCATGTATAGGCGGAAGCGGCGGACATGACGATGGCCATTGACCAGGTCCAGACGGCAATGACGGCGCCGATACTAAAACCCAGCCCCACTTTACGGTTGGCGATAATATAGTCCTTGGTGTTTCGCACTAACCGGGAGCGAACAATAAGCGCCACCGCAGTAAGAAAAATACCTAAGCCTATAATTAATGCCCACCCCAAAGCGGCAGGCAACGGTTGAGTGATTGAGAGCATCAAATGGATTTCCATTAACTTGGATAATGTTCAGAGGGCAGGCAGTATGCGCAGCACCTTAGTATTTCCGAAGTAACGAATAAGCATAACCATAGTGCCGGAACTATAGCGCTGGCGGTCTGAGCGGCTAACCAATTTATGTATAGCTTGGTCAGGAATATGCTAATCGCCCACTATGAGGGCTTGGTTAGGCGCATGGCCTGACCGACTTCCCCCTTCGCTTTAACGGCTTCTGATCGCGCTGCCCTGCAAGGCTCTTTGCGTATGAGTACGCTGGAACAGAGCCTCGCCCTGCGTGCACGTATCTCGCTTCTACTGGCGGATGGATTGATGACGCCCGAGATCAGCAGCGAGCAGTTGCAGGTCACGCCGCCGATAGTGGTCGCGTGGCGATACCGCCAGCTCCCGCTACTCCTTCCAAGTACCCCCCAGCGCAGTGTAAAGATTCACCTCAGCAATCAGTTGCGTAAGGCGATCATTGATAAGTGTTTGCTGCGAGTTGAACAATAACCGCTGTGCATCGAGAAAAATCAAATTGCTGTCGAGCCCGAGTCGGTGGCGGTGCTCGGCCAAGTCGTAGTAATGTTGGGTCGCTTCCACGAGGTTGTGCTGAGCGTTGAGCTGATCGCTATAGGTCTTGCGTGCAGTCAAACCGTTTGACACTTCCTGGAATGCTGTCTGGATCGATTTTTCATATTGCGCGACGAGTATGGCCTTTTGCAATTTCGCGTTGTTGAGATTGGCCCGTAGGCTGCCGGCATTGAAGATCGGCAGGTTGATTTGGGGCTGAAAAAACCATCCACCGGTGCCGCTCTTGAACAGCCCCGACAATTCGGTACTGGAACTCCCTGCGTTGGCTGTCAGGCTGATGCTGGGGAAGAAGGCTGCACGCGCGGCACCGATGTTGGCGTTGGCCGCTTTGAGCTGGTATTCGGCTTGAAGAATATCGGGGCGGCGTTGCAACAGGTTCGAAGGCAGGCCTGCCGGTATCTGGGCGACGAGGTTACTGGCCAGCGGGCGGCTTGGTAGCGAGTCGGGTACGGTAGCGCCCACCAGCAAGGTCAGGTTGTTCAAGTCCTGTGCGACCAAGCGTTGATAGCGTGCCAGGTTGGCGCGAGCGTTTTCTACACGGGTCTGGGCCTGGTAGACGTCCAGGGTGGATACCGTACTGATCTGGTTGCTGCGGGAGGTCAAATGCAGGCTGTGTGTATCTGCCGCCAGGGTTTTCTGGGTCAGCGCCAGTAACTCCTGATCGGCACGCCAGGTCAGATAAGCGTTCGCAACATTGGCAACCAGAGTGATCTGGATACTGCGCCGCGCCTCTTCGCTGGCGAGGTAGGTCTGCAGCGCCTGCTCACTCAGGCTGCGTATGCGGCCGAAAAGGTCCAGTTCGTAGGCGCTGATCCCCAACGTCGCCGAGTAAGACGACTGGATGGTAGACCCTGCGTCATCCGCCACCGCTTGCGACTGTCGTTGGCGAGTCCCAGTACTATTGGCGGAGACGGCAGGCAGCAGATCTGCACGCTGGATTCTATATTGCGCCTGGAATGCTTCTACGTTCAAAGCTGCGGCACGCAGGTCTCGGTTGTTGACCAGTGCATCTCGGATCAGTTGCTGCAAGCTTTCGTCCTGAAACACGGTATGCCAGTCTGATGTTGAGCCAGTTGCGTTTGCCTCTGCATAGGCGGCTGCCCTCGGGTAATGCCCGGGTATGGGCGCATCGGGTTGCTGGTAATCGGGAATCAGAGAGCAGGCGCTGAGTGTCAACGCGAGGGGTAGCAAAGTTATTGAGAGCTTATGCATCGACCCATCTCATTTTGAGGAGGCGCAAAATGTTCACCGGAGTGAGCCGCGCGGATGAAGTGAAGGTGAATCGGGGTGTAGAGCCCGACTCACCAGCAGAACCAGCACAAATTGACGGGCTGGTTGACTCATTTACTTGGAGGGCTCCAACACAGCCTGATGTTGTTTACGCTTCTGAGACAGCCGATCAAGAGCCAGAAAGACCACAGGAGTCGTCAACATCGTCAGCACTTGGCTGAGTAACAAGCCGCCAACAATAGCGACGCCCAGCGGCTCGCGCAGTTCAGCCCCAGTACCGAACGCCATCATCAACGGTACGGCACCAAGCAGGGCCGCCAGGGTCGTCATCAGAATTGGCCGAAACCGTACCAGGCATGCCTGATGGATGGCCTCCTGCGCCGACAGGTTTTGTTCGCGCTGGGCCTGGATGGCGAAGTCGATCAGTAGGATGCCGTTTTTCTTGACGATCCCGATCAGCATGATCAAACCAATCAACGCCATGATCGAAAAGTCCAACTGCCAGGCCCATAGCAGTAAAATCGCGCCGATACCGGCAGAGGGCAGGGTGGAGAGGATTGTCAACGGATGCACCAGGCTTTCATACAGCACACCCAGGATGATGTAGACGGCCAACAGCGCCGCGAGGATCAAGAAGGGCTGGTTAGCCAGTGACGATTGAAATGCCTGTGCCGAGCCCTGGAAGGTGCCGCTTACCGAGGCGGGCATATCGATGTCTGCCTCGATACTCTGCAGGGCTTTGACCGCCTCGCCCAAGGCGACACCGGAACGCAGGTTGAACGACAGGTTGGAAGCCGGCAGCATGCCATTGTGATTGATCACCAAAGGTCCGTTCCGGGGCGGTTCAATTCGGGCAAACGCCAGCAGCGGTACCATCTCGCCGGTCTGCGGAGCGCGCAGATGAAAATAACTCAAACTCTCGATATTTCCGCGCTGAGCACCATCGAGCTCAAGCACGACCTGGTATTGATTCACCTCCGTCTGATATTCAGAAATCTGTCGTTGGCCAAAGGCATCGTACAGCGCATTGTCAAGATCTTGAGCAGTAAAGCCGTAGCGGGCGGCCTCGTTACGATCCAAGGTGATGCGGGTAACGTTGGCGTCCAGTTGCAAGTCATGGGAAACGTCCAGGAACAACGGGTTGGCCCGCAGTCGGTCGGCCAGGGCGGTGGTCCAGGTCGCCAACTCATTGCTGCTTTGAGCCCGAAGCACGTATTGGTATTGCGCTCTGGGCTGACCAGCGCTGAGGTTGATGTCTTGGACGGCGCGCAAGAAAACCTGGATACCCGGTACTTGCGCCAATTGCGGACGGAGCCGATCGATGACCTCACTGACTGATGCATCGCGGCTCCCAGGGTCACTCAACACCAGCCAAATACGGCCGTTGCTGATCGAATCCGTCATGATGCCGCCAACCGCATGGTTATGGCTGATAACTGCCGGATCTTTGCTGAAAATCGCCTCCAGCTGTTTGTGTTTGGCCACCATCTCGTCATAAGAAATATCTGGAGAGGCTTGGGAAAAACCCATGATGAAGGCGGTGTCTTGCAGTGGAAAGAATCCTTTTGGGATCATCACAAAACTGGTCCCGCTCAGCAGCACGCTGCCCAGAAACACACCTAATACAAAACGCTGATGCCCTAATGCCCAAGTCAGCGCTCGGTCATAGACGCCAATCAGTCTGGCGAACGGGCCTGTTTTTGAAGTTTGATGCTGAGCTGGCGCCTTCATGAACAAAGATGCCAACGTAGGCGCAAGCGTCAGGCAGACGATGACCGAAATGCTGACCGCAGCAACGGCAGTCAGGGCAAACTCACGGAACAGCCTCCCGATCACTCCACCCATAAACAGTAGGGGCGTAAAGGCTGCGATCAATGACACGCTGATCGAGACCACTGTGAAGCCAATCTCCTGGATGCCTTTCAATGCGGCCGTTCTTTTGTCTTCGCCCAGCTCCAGGTGACGGTGGATGTTCTCAATGACCACGATGGCATCGTCGACAATGAAGCCAACCGAGATGACGATGGCGACCAGCGTCAGGTTATTCAACGTAAATCCCGCGAGGTACATCACCCCGAACGTCGATACCAACGATACGCCCAGCACCGTGGTGACGATCAGCGTGGCTGACCACTGGCGCAAGAACAGCGCCATCACCCCCAGCACCAGAATGATGGCAACTGCCAGGGTCAATTGCACTTCATGCAAGGAAGAGCGAATGGTACGGGTACGGTCATTCAATACTTCTACCGTCATGTCTGCGGGTAACGCAGCCTGGAGTTGGGGTAGGGCATTTTGGATGCGATCAACAGTGGCGACGATGTTGGCTTGCGGTTGACGTCGAATCACCAGTGCAACCCCCGGCTGGCCGTTTGGCCAAGCCGCGGTATAGTCCTCTTGTGATCCGAGGGTGACAGTTGCAAGGTCGCGCACATGAACAGCCGAGCCGTTGCGATAGGTGACGATAACGTCGCCATATTCTTCCGGTTCGAACAATTGGTCGTTAACTTCCAGTGTGGATATCCGGTTTGCACCGTACAGGACACCTTTGGGTAAGTTGACACTCGCTCGCTGCACGGCTTCGCGGATGTCAGCCAGCGTCACACCCGCTGCCGAAAGCACCTCCGGGCGTGCCTGGATACGAATCGCTGGGCGACGCTGGCCCACGATGCTGATCTGGCCCACACCCTCGATCTGGCTCAGTTGGCGCGACAGTACGGTTTCGGCAAGATCGCTGATTTCAGTCAGCGGCATATTGGTTGAGTAGGCGCTGAGAATCAGGACCGGGCCGTCTGCGGGGTTAACCTTGCGCCATACCGGCAAACTGGGCATGTCGCTGGGAAGACGTGCCGATGCATTATTGATTGCTGCTTGAACTTCCTGGGCTGCGGTGTCGATATTTTTTGCAAGGTTGAATTGCAACGTCAACGTCACCATACCCAGGGAACTGGATGAGGTCATTTCGCTGATGCCGGGGACTGAGCTCAGCTCTACTTCCAGAGGGGTGGCTACAGAAGTTGCCATGGTTTGAGTGCTGGAACCTGGCATGTTGGCGGTAATTTGAATGGTCGGAAAGTCGGCTTCAGGCAGCGGCGCGATGGATAGGCGCGGATAGGCGATCGCACCCAGCATTGCCACGGCCAGGGTCAGCAGTATGGTGCCTATGGGGTGATTGAGGCACCAGGAATAAACACTGGGCTTCGTCATAATCAAACGCCTCCTTTCGGAGAAGGAGGCACGCTGCTGTCGTTCGTCTCGACAATACGAACACTGATTTGTGGACGTAAGCGTGAGTAACCATCAGAAACGACTGTATCGCCGGTCTGAATGCCTTCGACGACGGCGACCTCCGCATCGGAGTAAGTCACTTGCACCGGATAAGGAAGCGCCTTGTCCTCTTTGATCAGCCAGACAAAACTGCCTTTTGCACCCTGGCGTAATGCACGTTGCGGTATCACCAACGCATTGGGCAAGGTGTCGGCCTGCACTTTGACAACGACCGACTGGTCCGGCCATAAAAGTCCTTGGGAATTGGCAAAGTTGCCTTTGATTCTCAAGGTTCCGGTTGTATCGGTAATTCGATTGTCAATTAGGGCTACATAGCCTTCGCCCAAAAGTGCACCTCCATGGCTTGAGTACGCCAGCATGGGGGCAGGGGATTGTTCCAGGCGGGCTGACAGCGCCTGTAACTGTGCTAGCCGGGCTTGAGGTAGGGCCGCCTCAACGCTGATTGGGTCCAGCTGAATTACCGAAAATAAGGCTTGGACATCATTCGCCTGTACATAGCTGCCTTGATGAACATTACGGATACCCACACGCCCCGTGACGGGAGAGTGGATCCGGGTGTGGGAAAGTTGTACTTGATTGGCAACTACGCTGGCTTGCTGGCTTTGAACAGTTGCGCGTAACTGGGCAACCAGAGCGATCTGTTGATCAAGGGTCTGGCCTGAAATTGCTTTTAGCTCCCCCAGCGCACGGTAGCGTTGCAGGTCAACATTGGCAGCGGCCAGTTGGGCCTGCGCAACGGCTTGTTGTGCTTTCGCTTGCTCAAGTGCCGCAACGATTGCGCGATCGTCGATGCGCGCCAGCAGGTCACCTGCCTTTACCAATTGCCCTTCGTTGATGGGGAGTTCGAGTAGTAATCCATCTACCTGAGTACGAACCTCGACGCTGTGCAGAGAGCGGACGCTCCCAAGCACCGGGATCATGACCGGCATATCGCGTTGTTGTACTTGGGTCACGTGAACGGGTACAGGCGGCGGCGAAAGCGCGTCGACCGGCGGTTTTTCCAGCGACCAGTAGTAGGCTGCGGTGCCGGTGGCAATCAGCCCTGCGAAAATCAGGGAAAGTCGGGATGGACGTGAGGGCAGTTTGAGTCGCGGCATGATGGGCATATCTCCGACAGATGGAGTAGTTACATACCGTAACTACTAGCCGAGCCGTTGATGGCGACGGCAATAAAAAACGCTGCGCCCGGACTGTTGAGGCTATAGCGCAATAATTGCTCCGGGTTCACAGCCGTAGTAAGAAAGGGCGGTATCACTGCGGCCCATGTTTCGGCTTCAAGGCTGCGCGCGTATGATGTGTTGCTCCTGGGCTATCAGTTATTACTACAGACGTCGGCGTGTTTTCTGTAAGTAAGGGTTTTAAGTTGGCCCAAGCTGTTCAAATAGGTCATCTTCGCTTCGACGACTTTGCAGGTGCGGCTATCAGGCTCTTCCAGGGACACTATGCGTGCGATATCCAGCGGCATGCCGTAGGCATAATTTGGGGGGGGCACCGGGTTTGACACGTCTGCGAACGAAACAGGGGGTATCAGAAGAAATACAATGGCTACTGCCGCTGAATGGTTGTTCATTTTTGAGTGGCTCAGTACCCAGATTTCCGAAAATTTTACCCCTTGTTTGTGTGGTGGATTTGTCAGGAGTGATCGTATTTGTCGCAAAGTGTCAGTGATTAATCGGCAGCGTTAGTACCGCGCGCATACCACTTTGCAAATTGTTGAGGCTAATATCGCCGCCATGGTGACGTGCAATGGCTCGTGCGATGGATAACCCCAGGCCCACACCTCCTGTTGCAAGACTGCGCGAACTTTCAAGTCTGAAAAAAGGGGAAAACACTTGTTCATGTGCGATTTCAGGAATGCCCGGGCCATCATCCTCGACTATGATATCGAGGCTGCTTGTTGCGTAGCTGATGCTTACTCGCGCTCGTTCACCATAGCGAACGGCATTTTCAATCAGGTTGCGTAGGGCTCTTCGTAGTGCATCTGGACGGCAGCGATAGATTGTTTTCGGACCGCCGCTATAACTAACCACCAGGCCCAACTCAGCCAAGTCATCGCATAAACTTTCGACGAGCGCGCAGACATCTACTGCACGCGTCGGCTCAACGGGGGCTTCTTCACGGGCGTACGTGATGGCGGTTTCCGTCAGGCTTCTGATTTCTTCGATGGTGACCAGTAATTTTTCCTGGATATCAGGATCGGTGACAAATTCTGCACGTAAACGTAGCGAGGTAATCGGTGTGCGTAGGTCATGACCTATGGCCGCTAGTATTCGGATCCGGTCTTCGATAAAGCGTTGAATGCGCGCCTGCATACGATTGAACGCCTCGGCCGTCTGGCGTATATCGTCGGGGCCTGACTCGGCCAGCGGTGGAACTGTTTCGCCGCGCCCCAATAGCTCGGCTGCGGCGGCGAGGTGACGCATTGGCCGAGTTATGCCACGAGCCACCACGATGGCGATCAACGACAGAGCAAACGCCGTAATGGTAAGCGTCAGCAGCGACTGTGATGTTAAGGAAAAATGATGAGTGGATTTTGAATAAACCGCATTGAGCCATGAGCCGTCGGCCAGCGGGACGGCCAACCCCCATCCATTGAGCGGCTCCAAAGCCAGATACCTGGCCGGAGTGGGAATGGGCCAGGTTTGCGCAGATAGACTGCTCCAGAGTCGCGGCCCATCCAGGGTTTCTGCGGGGGGAGATTTCACATCGATAATACATTCGCGTTGATCGGATAAGGCGTCTTCATAGGGCAGTGGTTCGATCAGATGCGCGCGGGCTTCGCTCCACCAGGTCGAGGCGTCGTTGGAGGCATCAGGTGAAATCCAGAATCGGCTGAAGTTGGTTCCACTGGCGAGGAGGATATCCTGTCCAAGTGCGGTAGGGGTGCTGTCCAGTAGAAGTGCCAATGATGCTGTTCTGCTGAAAAATTCGGCTTTGGATGATGCCCGTTGCCCTTGGTCGCGTTCATCCCAAGAAATCAAGAACCCCACACCCTGAGAAACGACGAGTGCCAGCAGCAGCAGGAGAATGAAGCGCGCCGCCAAGCTACGTTGCCATATACGCTTCATGCCCGTTCAACTTGAACCGTGAAACTGTAGCCTCCCCCCCAGTGGGTCTTGATCAAAACCGGTGCACGCGGGTCGCTTTCGATTTTCTTGCGCAGTCGGCTGACCTGATTGTCAATACTGCGATCGAAGTAATCCGAGGTTCGACCTACTGTCAAATCAAGCAGCTGATCACGGTTAAGGACAATACCCGCGTAATCCAGAAACACGTTCAACAGCCGAAATTCCGCAGTGCTCAGGGGAATGGCAATGCCGTCATCGCCGAGCAATTCTCGACGTCCCACATGCAGGATCCACTGATCGAAGCGAAGTGTGTTCGATTTTGAAATGCCACGTTGTGGTGGAAGACTATTGACCCGTCGTAGCACCGCTTTGATACGCGCAAGTAGCTCCCGTGGGTTAAAGGGTTTGGAAAGATAGTCGTCGGCGCCGAGTTCGAGGCCGATTATTCGATCAAGCTCTTCGGTCATCGCTGTCAGGAAGATGATTGGAATCTGGCTGGTGGCGCTTAACTGACGGCATATGCTCAGACCATCCTCACCGGGCATCATGACGTCAAGGATAATCAGGTCCGGCGCGTGACGTTCCATCAAGTGACGTAACGCCACGGCGCCTTCGGCCATGCTGATTCGGTACCCATGTTGGGCGAGATACTTACCTACGAGATCACGAATGTCACGATGATCGTCAACAATGATGATGTGTGGGGACGACTCCATGAACACTCCAATCGAGATTTTCGATGCGCTGACGAGGTGTATAAAAAACGTATGCCATGGCATCGATTCTTGGGCATTTAATTTGTAAGAGCAAAGCCCCAGATCAGTCATTTCTTATCAAGGTGTATCCCAGGTCGGATTTGGCACAGTTTTAAACATTTCTGTGGTGGGTAGAACAATAAGTATGCTCAGCACCCTTGTATTTCCGAAGTAACGAATAAGCATAACCATAGCGCCGGAATTATGGTGCTAGTGGTTTTTCAACGTTTGTCTGCGTTCTGAACGGAGCGGTTTCGGTTGAGCTAAATTAGCGGTGCCGACTCTTTTTCAGGAAGAGAGCGTTTTGGTGAAATTTCCCCTATGAATCAGATTTCATACATCGACAGAATGAAAGAGCATTTGGGTATGAGATGCGAAGAACAGTTGGCTTTTTCAATCCGCCCGTTGGTAAGGCTATGGATAGGTCGCTTAGTCGTTTTGGTTATATAATTAAAATAAAATAATATTTTATGGAATATGAGGGCGGCATATATTCAGCCTGAATATGGCACTGCCCAACCTTTGCAGAGCCCGACCAGACGACTAGAGGACGAACCATGCCAGGCACCAAAACCATTGACGCCGTGACTATCAATACTCAGCGTCCCCAGGATTTGACTTCGGTTTTTACAACCAGTGCGGATGTGCTGTTTGCCCGGGCCCGGGCCCGGGCTGCTGAAACCGGTGCTGCCCACGCCGGTAGCCTTTACCCGCCCGAGGCTTGGGCTTTGGTTCAATCTGGAGTGGCAAAGTTGATCGACGTGCGTACTGTCGAAGAGCTCAAGTTTGTCGGCCACGTCCCTGACAGTCTGCACATTGCCTGGCAAATTGGCCCAGCGATGATCAAGAATCCGCGTTTTTTACGCGAGCTTGAAAGCAAGACCGGGCGGCAGGCCGTTTTGATTTTATTGTGTCGCAGCGGTAAGCGTTCCGCTGCAGCAGCCAGTGCTGCCAGCGCTGCAGGTTTTACTCAGGTCTTCAATGTCCTCGAAGGCTTTGAGGGAGACCGTGATGTTCAGCAGCAACGTGGTGAAAGTGGTGGCTGGCGTCACTGGAACTTGCCTTGGATTCAGGACTGAAAACCTCTGAAACGCATTCTTCCAACTGTTCTCCTCTTACCTTGATGACACCTCCCAGCGGGCGGCTCTATGGAATTTTTATGCTTGATGAGTTGACGGAAAATGTTGGCCGAGTGGCATTACCCGTTGCAGAGCTACCTGTTGAACGGGCAGGCTGGCAACTGAACCAGATCGTCAACGAGTTGAGCGAAGTCCGTGCTCAATGGCGCAGAACCACTGGGCGCGCGAGCGAGCTTGCGGGGCGTGAACTCCCATCACGCCAGTCCATTGGACAGATACTCGACCTGCTGCACGGTGCGTTGTTTCCGATGCGCCTTGGGCCAATGGACTTGCGTGAGGAGAGCGAAGATTTTTATGTAGGCGATTCGCTTGATCGTGCGCTGAATGCATTGCTGGGGCAGGCTCGACTGGAGTTGCGCTACGCCGCTCGGCAGCGTGGCGAACTCTTAACGGATGTGGAGCAACCGGCGGTAGGGATTATTCGTGATTTCGCAGCGGCCCTGCCTGGCCTGCGGCGCCTGCTGGATCTGGATGTTATCGCCTCCTTTCGCGGCGACCCCGCCGCGCGCAGTCTGGATGAAGTGTTGCTGTGCTACCCAGGCATCCTCGCTGTAATACACCACCGCCTGGCACATCATCTGTATCAGGCCGGGCTGCCATTGCTCGCGCGCATCAGCGCCGAAATTGCCCACAGTGCTACCGGCATTGATATCCATCCTGGCGCGACAATAGGCCACAGCTTTTTCATTGATCACGGCACCGGCGTTGTGATCGGCGAGACCGCGATCATCGGTAATCATGTGCGCATTTATCAGGCGGTGACGCTCGGTGCCCGTCGATTCACGACGGATGAGTCCGGGCAATTGCTCAAGGGGCAGCCACGTCACCCGATCATAGAAGACCACGTAGTGATCTACGCCGGGGCAACCATCCTCGGACGCATCACCATCGGTAACGGCTCCACCATTGGTGGGAACGTCTGGGTGACCCGTAGCGTGCCGTCAGGCAGCAACGTCACCCAGGCGACCGTGCAGTACCAGCCAGACAGCGGAGGTAGTCATAGGGACGAACTGTCCGGTTCTGTGCGTCTATAACAATCTATGGAGTGATTCATGTCTGAAAATCAGGATGTACGTCAAGCGCTAGGCGACAATGCTGCTCGCCAGTTGGCGAACGCGACAAAGACCGTCCCACAGCTTTCAACGATCAGCCCGCGCTGGCTGGTGCACTTGTTGCAGTGGACGCCTGTCGAGGCGGGGATCTTCCGGTTGAACCGAGTGAAAAACCCGCTGAACGTTCAGGTTGCGTGTTCGCAGCGTGATGAATCGGTGTTGCCACAGACGTTTGTCGATTATGAGGAGGCGCCACGGGAGTATTTCCTCAACGCAGTCAGCACAATTCTTGATGTCCACACACGTGTATCCGACCTCTATAGCAGCCCGCACGACCAGATTCGCGAACAACTGCGCCTGACCATCGAGACGATCAAGGAACGTCAGGAAAACGAGCTGATCAACAACCCGGAGTATGGCCTGCTTGCCAGTGTCGATCCGGTCCAGCGCATTTCCACACTGACCGGCGCGCCGACGCCGGATGACCTTGACGAGCTGATCACCCGCGTCTGGAAAGAACCTGGTTTTTTTCTTGCGCACCCGTTGGCCATCGCGGCTTTCGGCCGCGAGTGCACCCGTCGCGGTGTGCCGCCACCGACCGTCAGCCTGTTCGGCTCGCAGTTCTTGACCTGGCGCGGACTGCCGCTCATCCCCTCGGACAAGGTGCCCATCGACGACGAAGGCAAAACCAAGATCCTGCTGCTGCGTGTCGGTGATAAGCGCCAGGGCGTGGTTGGCTTGTACCAGCCAGGAGTGGCCGGCGAGCAGAGCCCAGGTTTGTCTGTGCGTTTCATGGGCATCAACCGCAATGCAATCGCTTCGTACCTGATCTCGTTGTACTGCTCGCTGGCGGTGCTGACCGAGGATGCCCTAGCGGTGCTCGATGATGTGGAGGTCGGCAAATATCATGACTATCCAGACACTTACAAGTAATTCACCTGACGCCTCGGCGACGCAAACACCCGATGGTTTACTGGATATTGGCGTGTTGGGGCAGTTGGCCAACGAACTCTTTGCCAGTTTGCCGGGTGGCGGCGCTCGTTCGCCGCGACCGGGTAATGCGCCGAGTCTGGAGGCGTTGCCGCACGCTGCTCCCTTAGCGCCTCCGGCGGGCACAGCAGATGGTCTTAATCTTGGCTCACCTGAAGCGTATACCGCAGCTATCCCTCAGGTTTATCCGGGGAGCAGTATTGCGGGTACTCCAACCACCGGTGTGCCAGGTGCCTCTTACTATTTTGGCGGCGAGTCGACCTCGGTTGATCAGCCTGTACTACTGCTGGAGCAACCCTATGGGGGGCTGGACGGCGATGCGCTGAGGAGTTTGCTCACGCACTCGCAGCCTGCACCTTCACCCACGCGGTCGTCATCCGCAGCGCAGTTCTACTTTCTCGAGCAGGCGCAGGCGCCAGGACTGGAAAAGGCGCCACAGGCGGGCGGGCAACCTCAAGCCCGGGCGAGTTTTGACGTACAGGCCATCCGCCGGGATTTTCCGATCCTGGCCGAGCGGGTCAATGGCAAACCCTTGGTATGGTTTGACAACGCCGCCACCACCCAGAAGCCTCAGGCGGTGATCGATCGCCTCGGCTACTTTTACGCACACGAAAACTCCAATATCCACCGCGCCGCGCATGAATTGGCCGCGCGGGCGACCGATGCCTACGAGGGCGCGCGTAATACCGTGGCGCGTTTTCTTGGGGCGCGTTCATCGGATGAAATCGTGTTCGTACGAGGTGCAACGGAAGGCATCAACCTGGTCGCCAATACGTTCGGGCGCAAGTACATCGGGGCGGGTGATGAGATTATCGTCTCCCAACTCGAGCACCACGCCAACATCGTACCTTGGCAGCAGTTGGCGGCCGAGGTCGGGGCAAAAATCCGCGTGATTCCGGTGGACGACACCGGGCAGATCATTCTGGAGGAGTACGTAAAACTTCTCTGCCCGCGAACCAAGTTGGTGGCTATCACGCAGGTTTCCAATGCCCTTGGAACCGTCACGCCAGTGGCTGAAGTGATTGCGCTGGCGCATGGCGTCGGCGCAAGAGTATTGGTGGATGGTGCGCAATCGGTATCGCACCTGCGGGTGAATGTACAGGCTCTGGATGCCGATTTTTTTGTGTTCTCCGGGCACAAAATCTTTGGGCCAACCGGCATCGGCGTGGTGTATGGCAAGAAGGATCTCCTCGAGACCCTGCCGCCCTGGCAAGGCGGTGGCAACATGATTGCGGACGTGACGTTCGACAAGACGGTTTACCAGCCCGCCCCTGCGCGATTCGAGGCGGGCACCGGCAACATCGCTGATGCTGTGGGATTGGGCGCGGCGCTGGACTACGTCGAGCGTGTCGGTCTGGAAAACATTGCGCGTTATGAGCATGATCTGCTGGTGTATGCCACGCATGGGTTATCGGCGATTCCAGGTTTGCGGTTGATTGGCACGGCGGCTCACAAGGCCAGCGTGTTGTCCTTCGTATTGCCGGGTTACCGTACCGAAGAAGTCGGCACTGCCCTCAACCAGGAGGGCATTGCCGTGCGTTCCGGGCATCATTGCGCGCAGCCGATTCTGCGGCGTTTTGGTGTCGAAGCGACCGTGCGGCCCTCGTTGGCGTTTTACAACACTGTCGATGAAGTCGATCTACTGGTTGCCACTGTGCAACGCCTGGCACACCGCCGGGGCAGGTAGATTCCAGTCTTGCCGGGGCGCAATCTTGCGCCCCGGTGGGGCAGGTAACGGTTATTGTGCTTCGAGTATTTCCTGGTACTGCTTGCGTTGTTTTACCCGTTCTGGAGCGACATCAAGCCACGCCTGCTTCCTGACCATAGAAACAACTCGCCAATGAGTTCACGCTGTGCCGTGATTTTTTGGGTAGCGGGGGGGGGGGGGGCAGGGGGTT
>NZ_SPKP01000027.1:55548-102458 GCF_023127835.1 Pseudomonas sp. B329
CGACCAAAGAAGTGCTGAAGGGACCGTTTTAGTTCCTGGGTACCTGGCCGATTGCCGAGCAGTTCCAAATGGAAGAACACTTCTTCTTTGGCAATTGTTACAGTGGCTTCATTGCCTGTTTTGTTCAAGGCGTTTATCAGTGCGGCAACTGCCCACTGTGTGGCTAGCTCATCCGATTCAAGTTCCGTCATTAGAGGCCTCTTCTACGTCGCCGTCGGAGGGTGTATCTAATAGGAATACACTGTATTCCTTGTCGTTGCCATTATTGCGGCGCATGTGATCATTCCGCTCCTTCCAAGTAACAGGGATGTGTTCTGGGACACCGATAGCCAACGAGACGTTGTTTTCTTCAACGGCAAGCACTTGTAGCTCAATGATGTCATTGATGCGCAGGCACTCGGCAGGCTGCCGAGTAAAAAAGTAAAACATGGGATGCCTCCCGCAATTCAATATCTGAGCTCAGTCGTATTGAGCGCACAGACGTTCGGTAGCGTATGCAGGAAAATTCACTGCGTGCTGCTCAGCGTCGGCGTGGTCGCAGAGAGATAAATTTAAGTCGCCTTCAGAGTGGTCAATAATAAGCGTTCTATATAGTCGTCATTTTTCTGCCCAGACAATCCTAACGAGGCTTGCGTATGTCCAGAATTAATAGACGCGATTTTTTAAAAGCAAGTGCTACCGCAACGTTGACCGCAGGTGCCTTCGCTGGTTTACCTGCCAGTATTCGTACCGCATTGGCAAGTATTGACCCTAACACACTCCCAACCTCGCTGGCCGGTATTGAACACGTCATAATATTCATGCAGGAAAACCGCTCTTACGATCATTATTTCGCAACGCTGCCTGGAGGTCGTGGTCTCTTTGACCCACGTCCTGTACCGCTTCCAACAGGTAAGTCGGTTTTTTTTCAAACCAAATATGTTACTCCGCCGGGCAAACCGAACACCACTCACTACGCACCTTTCAAACTGAGGGATGTTTACAAGGAAAACTCCTACAAGAATATTGGTCTGGCTCATGATTGGGCATACGACGTAGACTGGAAAAATTGGGACCGTTGGCTTGATAACAGAGATCCAAATTTTCAAGGTACACAGGGATATTTGGATAAAGAAGATATTCATTATTACCACAGCCTGGCAAGCGCCTTTACGCTGTGCGATAAATATCATTGTTCCTTATTTGCCGGTACCAACATAAATCGAAGGTACTTTTGGTCTGGTACATCGGGCGCGGGAATCCCACAAGCCGTCAATTATAGAGAGGGTAAATATATTGTTTATAATGATGCGTGGGAAAAAAACTTGACGGCAGATGCGGTTCTCGACCAAGCCGAAGCAGGTTGGAAGTGGGAGACTTATGCGGATATTTTAGAATCGAATAAAATATCCTGGAAGGTGTATCAGGGGTTGGACAATTATGGTGATAACGGTCTCGCTTACTTTGATAATTTTCGGTTCAGTGGTAGAAAGGATAAAAGTGGGGCCGCACTCGCCAGCGTAAATAGCAAAATACAAAAGGCACGGTCCTATGCGGGTAGTAAAGAAGATTACGATAAGGCCAACGGCGATCTGGATAAAATCGCCGACGTTTCCATTACCGCACTGATGAACAGTTTGAAACAGGATGTTCAAAATAATGCACTTCCTGCGGTGTCCTGGATTGTTGCACCCCTAAAGTATTGCGAGCACCCAGGCTCTAAGTACTCAACAAACGCGGGTGAGTTTTTTACAGAAAAACTGTTGGAGGCTATTACAACGCCTGCACAAAACTCCGGCACTTCAGATGTATGGGCGAAAACAGTTGTTTTCATGACTTATGACGAAAACGATGGGTACTTTGATCATGTGCCTGCCGCCATGCCGCCCTTGGCGGGAAAGCATAATTTACTTACAGATATGGACGATCCAAAGGAAAAGTTTTCCCCCAATCGTGTTGATGTAGTCAATGCAAACGCCCATAAATTTCTTGGGTTGGGACCGCGCGTCCCGATGCTGGTCATTTCGCCGCTCAGTGTTTCCCAGGGTAATGGCCGGATATGTTCCCAGCTCTTCGATCACACATCGGTCATCCGCTTTCTGGAGGATTGGCTAGTTGCAAAGGGGCATAAGGCTGAGGCGGTTAAATGCAAACTTATTTCAAACTGGCGTCGTGCAGTGTCGGGGAATTTGGTGTCCACGCTCAATTTCTCTCGACCTTTTCCTGATATGAAACCTCCGAAAGAAACTGTCCCTTTTTCTGAGAAAGTACCACTAGCTAAAAAGCCCTCGAAAAAAATTCCTGAAAATAATCCACTTCCCGACTTTTCCATCTATGAAGGCAAGGACAAGGAAGCGGCTATCGCTTGCGCCATGCCCTTCCATAATACGGCGTGGGGAAAAATAGCCGCGAACAACAGTTTCTCAATCACTTATTCTACTCACAGAAATACTGCTGAAGATCTGTCTGCTACCTTCATTACCTACAAAAACCCGGGCTTGCCCACTCAAACGCCGTTCCACCTTGCTGTTTCGAACAAAACATCGCTCACTGTCGATTTTGAAAGTTCCTTGGGAACGGATGGTTATAAATTTTCGGTTTATGGTGATAACGGGTTTTACCGGTTTCTTTCAGGAACCCGTGATGATTCAATTACAGTGGAAGATAGTCTCGAGCGTTCATCAAACACCTTAAGGCTAACGATAAAAAACACGTCAGCAACTCCAAGAGCCGTCAAAGTAGAATTGAATAACGACTACACCGCACCCTCAGCGTATTTTATCTACTTGCCCGAGCAGTCCTCCAAGGTCGTCACGTTGTCTATCAGTGGCAAGCAAAACGCGGAGGCGTTGGTTTTTTCATTAAAAAACAGTGCTGGCTGGTACAATGTTAGCGTTCTGACTTCTGGCAATAAAAAGCAAGATGGAACTTATGAGAAAGGTTTTTATAGAGTGTTTGCGGGGAATGTTGAAACTTTTGAAGGGCGTGTCGATCCCGCTATTGGTTACTATCGAGAGGACGTTTGCAATAACAACTTACGACCCAATGCCAAGGATAATGGGGACATTGCGCAGGCTGGCGCACAAGGTGTGCTGAGGCGCTGATGTTGCAATAAATATCAGTGCATCTGGCCAGATGCACTGACAGTTCCTCACGAACCGCAGTCAATAGCCAAGTGCTGGACTTGTAGAGCGCACCTATCGAAGGTGTGCAGTTGTGTCTGCAACAATGATCGAACTCACGAACCACGGCATGCGGAACATCTACAGGTTTCACGCGATGGCGTTACGGGCTAAAAGGTGTAGCTTGTATTGGTTTTTGACAGTCGACCGGCATTGACGGGAGATCTGAAGTTCTCGTTCACCGATCATGCAATACGTTTCGCGGTTCCCTCCTAGTGGGGTACGCGCCACGAAACAGTCAATGGCACTTATTTTAACAATCATACGCCGATGAATACGAACGAACCCAAGGGTGTTGGCCAGAATCTGTTTTAGTGTATGGCCATCGATAAATAGCCATTCCACTCCGTCTGCATCCAGGCCGCACACAAACTTGTGGTCTGCCCAAAAGACGGTGAATTCCGACGCTTCAACTTTTTCCGGTTTCAAACGATGGTTTTTTCTGTAGCGGTGGAGTTCCATGATCAACGCCTGAAGGTCAGTCAGCCCTCTGCTCTGGTCCTCCGCATATGCCATACGGAGGACCAAACTCAATAAAAACCTTAGGAAGTTGGCGTAGTTGTTGGTTTATTGTTGTGGCGATAATTTTGCAATTGGACCGCAACCACCAATAATTTTTGAGATCGAGACAGAAGGTGTGAACAGATAGTCATAGGAACAATTTTTTTCCTGGTTATATACTTGGCCGGTGCAACCAGAGAGAAGAACTGTACTGGAGATTACCAGGGCTGCCAGAGAGGTTTTAAGTTTAATTATCATTAATCCTTAAATGTATAGGGCGGGCCACCTAATGATGGCAATCAAAGACTAGCGGGTACCTATGCCCATGGCTGTAGGAAAATTCACCGCAGTTTTGAAGGCACTCGAAATTGGGAGGGTAGGCTGGATACCACACGTGTTTTTGGGGGGGGCGATGGTCGCGATTAGGTTGGCTAACAGGCAATCATCACGGGTTGCAGGCTTTGAGTTGGCTCACGCAGCAAAATATTGATGAGATGAGCGCGGCTCATCCAATTGGGTTGATGAGCAGCCCAGTGTTTGAAATGACGGAGCCGCAGGAATAATACTTTGCGATTAATAGAGTTAAGGTGATTCCTCGCCCCGCGTCGGTAGGGCTGGCTGGCTTGCAAGTTCTTGAGGCAGGCTTGGAATTCGGGTCGCTATTTCGTTGGATGCGACAATATAAAATTGATGATCATTAATTTTCTTCGCCATACCACCACCCATTACAAGATAGATTTTTTGAGCAGCCTGCAAGCTAGTGTCCGCTGCCTGGCTGCTATTTTTAACTAAGCTTTTTTCGACCAGCAAGTAGATAAGCCCGGATGAACTTTTGACTTTAAAATGATCTGTT
Source organism: Pseudomonas sp. B329 (assembly GCF_023127835.1). Lineage (NCBI taxonomy): Bacteria > Pseudomonadati > Pseudomonadota > Gammaproteobacteria > Pseudomonadales > Pseudomonadaceae > Pseudomonas > Pseudomonas sp. B329. Next base: position 60,064 of record NZ_SPKP01000027.1, read on the forward strand.
TCTATTGAGCGAAAGAATGTCATTTTACATTCCTGGGTCAAAAGTATGGCGTGGTTATATTGTCGGCGTGGTGTTCAATTATTTTTGCTTGACGAAGACTGTCGCCGGTCACTTCAATGATTACGATCAAAATGGTTGCCTCAAACGTACTGATGAAACTTGCATCAGGTTGGCGCGGACCCTAAGTCGAGCACTCATTGTTATTGCGCTTTCAACGAAAAGATGTGGGAAATTTCACCAGTTTTTGCACGCCCAACCGTGCCACTGTCCTTAGTTTTTAACCCTCTTCCCGGCTTTCATAGAGGTGAGTTGGATGTCTGGCTAGCGACCTCCCATGTATTCACGACCAGCGATGCAATCACAGGATTGAATACCGAGGATAGGATGTGACCCGCCCTTTATAGGCAACCACGTCAAGGCGTGTTACCTGGCTGCGGGCCACGCACAGGTTGGATCAACTGAAAGCGTTGCCGATATTCATCCGTTACTTCCCTTGCCTCGCTGGTATTGGTGATGACGCGTGGTGTGATAAGCACAATCAACTCTGTACGGTCGTCATTGTGCGCGGTATTTCCGAAGAGCCACTTCAGTACGGGAACTCGCCCCAGGTAGGGCAGGCTGGTGTCCGTTTCTATCTGGTTTTGCTTGATCAAACCGCCGAGTAACACGGTTTGGCCACTTTGCACCGCGACCTGTGTTGAAACAGCGCGGGTCGATATGGTGGGGTTCGCCGCAGGTGCTGTAGCGTTTGCGGCGGTCGTGGGAGTCGTTGCGTCGCTGACTTGTTGCTGAATATCCATGTAGACCAACCCTCCTTGATTGATCCTCGGTACGACGTTAAGGATCACCCCTGTTTGTACATACTGCACTGAGCTGGTCTGTAGCGCGCTGGAGCCGGTATTGATGGTGGTCTGGCTAATCGGAATATTGTTGCCCACTTGGATTTGTGCCGGCTGATTGTTCATCACCACCAGCGAGGGTGCCGAGAGTACTTTGGTGTTGCCGCTGGTTTCCAGTGCCCGCAGGGCGACTTGGAAGTTATTGCTGACAAACGAATAGAACAGTGACGATGTGCCTACACCTAAACCGCCGGCGCCCAATGCGCCTTGGCTTCCGGATGCGTTTTGGATATCTGGCGTCGTTGAGTTGACCGCCAAATTTCCCAGATACCATTGAACGCCCATTTCCAAAGAGCCCCTCAAATTGACTTCGAGAATGCGTGTTTCTATCTGTACTTGCAGGGGAGGGGTATCCAGGCGCTGTATGGCGGACTCTATTTCTGCCCATTGAGCGGGGCGGCTGCGCACCAGCAATTGGTTGCTGCTCTTTTGCGCAGTGATTTTGACTGAGTTATCGAATGTTTCGCTGGCCGCCGCGCTCGGTTCCTCTTGGCTGGGTTCGCTGGTGGGCTCGGATTCATCTTCAGGCGGTGGGGCCCTATCAGCGTTATCGTCCAACTGGAGGGTGCCACTTGCGCTGTTGGGGCCTCCCATGGCTGAAGCCTCACCACCTCCCATGCCGCTACCGAACTCATTGCTCGACAAGGTTACGGTTCGCAAACCAGGAGCGACATGGGCGGCAGGTTCATCGTTGATTTTTTCATTGCCATAAATCTGTCGCAGATACTTGGCCAAGTCGGTAGCTTTCATGTTACGCACGTCATACACGTACATTTGCGGCTCGTTGCCACCGCCCTGATCGATGGCGTCGATCCAGCTTCCCACTTCGCTGAGGTAGTGGGGTTGTGAGGAAATCGCCACGATGGAGTTGGTGCGTTCGATCGGCAGAAAGCGCAGCATGCCGGCCATGGGGGTGCCGCTCTGTGCACCAAACAGGCGGTCCAGGTCGGGCATCAGTTTGCTGACGTTGGCACGTTTTAGTCCGAACACGCTGATGGACATGCCTTTGAGCCAATTGATATCGAAGGTTTCGATGGTCTGTTGGTAGTTGTGCAATTCGTCAGAAGTCCCCGCCATGATCAACAGGTTTCGCGCGGGATCGACTTGTACGAAGGCATTTTCTCGCGCAAAAGGCTTCAAGAGTTTTTGCATTTCTGGCGCTGAGATGTAGTTGAGTAGAAAAAAGCGTGCGGTCATCCCACTGCCTGGTTGGGGCAGCGATAATTGTGGTGCAAGCTTACCTGCGATTGCCTGATTTTCAGGCAGCACGACATACCTATCCTGTTGGCGGATGAGTGTGTTTTTGGTCAGGGCCAGCAGCGTTTCCAGAATGGGCAATGCCTGGTTTTTATCGACCGGCTTGGCGGTGGAGAATGTGACGTTGCCTTCCACACCAGGGGCGATGGTGTAGTTTTCCTTGAGGACATCACCGAGAATCGTGTTGGCGACCGCTTGAATTGACACATTGGCGAAGTTGAAGGTAACGCCAGGCTCTTGTGACGCGATTGCACCAAGCCCCCTCGCAGGCGTTTTCGTGTTGATGAATTGTTGGTTGCCTTTAACTGCCTGAATGGTTGTCGTGGGCGACATGACCGCTAATGGCGACGTCTGCGACATCGAAGTGGGCAATGGCTTACGATCACTTCCGGTACCCATTAACGCTTCATTGATCAGTGTGCTGTCACGTGCATCTTGCAGAGTCTGTGTCGCGCAACCACCGAGAAGGATTGCACTGGCAAGGCCAGGGTAGAAAAATCGTTTTCTCACAGAGTGCGATCCTTGAAAGTATCGGACGAAGGGGAAGGGGCAGGGGAGTTCTGGGGAATTTTCAACAGCTGTAGCGTGAGGATTTGGATCTCGCTCCCCTGTATCAGGGAGACATGCAAAGGTTGGACCTGATCGACGAGCCATCCGTTGGGCAGCGATTGGTGTTCAAGGGCTGACAGCTGTTGCCCGTCTTCAGTTTTGAAAAACGCCTTGCGAACTTTTCCAGACGCAATCACGCCGGTCAGGGTGAGTCCTTTGAGGGCCACAGGTGTCTTTTCGCGGCTGTGCTGAGGCGGTGGATCTGGTCGCCGCTGGGCATTGAACAGCGGTTTTTCCCAAGTCTGGCTGTAGGTTTGTAATGCAATAGAAGTGGCCGGTGCAGTGGTAGCGATGTTCGCTGGCGCAGTGGAGGGGGGGAGTGCCGGTAGCCACTGCACTGTACGTCCTGCGCCGTTCAGCACAACCACGGTCAGCCCGACCAAGCCCAGCGCGCCGGCCCCGGCCCACAGTCTCCAGACGCTTGGGCGGTTTATTGCGTCGCCTCCTTCAATGCGGGGTTTTGCAGATAAGCGCTGATCAACAGCTGCGTAGCCAGTCGGTTGCCGACGAGCGCTCTTGTTCGGTTCGTTTCGATTTTCATGGACTCGATGAACATCGATACCTTGCTGTTTTCCAACTGATGTAACAGGCCCGCGAGTGGTTCGATCGCGCATTCAAGGTTGATACGCACGCTGACTTGGCGGTAGGGCGCTGTTTGATTCACGGTCACCGGAATTCGATTGGTGACAGTGCACTCGCCAGCTGTGGTAAACGTCTGAAGATCGGCTGCAATCAACTGCATGAGTTGGGCGGTGGCGGTGCCCATGTCTGCATCTGCCAGCAGGTTCTCATTGCCCGCAGCCGAGACTCTGAGTTGCGCCAATGTGGCCTCCAACGCGGGCCTTTGATTGGATAACGCGCCATAGCGTTGCTGATTGAGGCGCAGTGTTTGCATCTGCTCGGCAATGTCCATTAACGGTCGGCTGAACCATACATCCAGGGTCAAAAAGTACACTGCTGCCAGGCTGAATGCGGCCAATCCCAAGGCGGCGGCCCGCCGGCTGGCGCTAAGGAGACGTGGGTGCATGGCTGCTCTCCATCTTGCGCAAGGTGGCGAGCAGGGTGAACCGGTCCTGGCCGGTAGCCGAGTCCGGCTGGATGGCGCCCTGGAAGTTGATGCCTGTCAGGCTGTTGCAGCTTTTCATTGAAGACATCAACGCACTGGCCTGGTTGCTGTGGCCTGTCAGGCTCACTTGGCCATCGACACTGATGTCCAGGTACTCCAGGGAGGTGTCCAGGGTGATGCATTGGGTCAGTTCATTGAGTAATGCACTCATGGACGTTGTTTGCGCTCGACGCTCGACGACATAGCGCTGGGCATTCAAGGTCTCGTTGATCTGCTGATTGATCCTCAGCACTTGCTGTGTTTGCTCTTGCAGCACCTTGACTTGGCGCTGCATGTCTTCCAAGGCTTGTTGGCGATTGTGCAGCCAGAGCAGCGGAGGAGTGATCATCAGGGCAAGGGCAGCCAGCACCAGCGCTGGCAATGGCTGCATGAATGTGCGACGTACTTGGGCGCGACGATGAGGCGGGAGCAGATTGACGTTCAGGCGAGCGCCATGCTCGTCGACTACATCGACGGCGGTGATCGAGTGGTCCGCCTGCTGCGCCTGATCGAGGAGTGTATCCAACCGCTCCCGCTTGACCACGGCCAGGCGAATACGCACCAGCGCTCGATGCTTGATGGGTTCGTGAGCGAAATCGAAGTAAACCTGGCTGGCGGTGTATGGGGTGTATCTGTCCATTTCATACGACAGCACCGAGGCAAGATTCTGCGCCGCTGCAACAGGCAGCAATACCTCGTGGATCAACAATTGTGGAGACTGCAGGATAAGTACGGCTATGCCGGGTTCCATCACGGCGTGTTGAGCCCCGGTTTCTGTACAAAAAGCATTGTCACGAAAAAACAACAGCCGGTGCGTCTTCGCAGGCTTGATTGCGGCGTGCCAGGAGGCCGGCAGGCATGCCATCAACTCGGTCCCCCACCACAAGAAAAAAGCAGGCAGTGGCGAGGCGTGCCAGCGCTGCATGAGTAAGCTAGCCGAGGGCCGCAGGCGCTCTGCCAAGGCCTGGACCAAGAGGTTCATTCTTTCCAGCGCAGCACACGATGCGGCTGTTGGCCGCCTCCTTGAGGTGATAGAAAAACCACGGCCTGCAGCGAGGCGGATACCTGATTGTCAGTGGTGGCGAGAACATGCACATTGACTACCGACTCAGGCCCACGCTGCACGGCGCTTTTTGAAGGGGACAGCTTCAGCAAGGTCAGCAGGGCAGGGGTAGCGGCGTCCGGATCAGGTTCGGTAAGTCCCGACCACAACGTGATATGAGGTAGTAAGTGTTCATACAGCCGAGCATCCATTTGCGGCAGCTGTTGCAACTGTTCAAGTGCGGTGAGCTGACCGACAGATCGCTGCCGACGCAACGATTGGCTCCACTGTCGAGCCTGTTCGGATGTGGCGCCCAGCCGGTGAGCCAGGAGTGCGAAGCTCTCTGGCATGGCGAATTTCAAATCCAGCTTGCCACGTTCACTGCCGACACGGATGTCAAGCCTGGTCTGTTCAAAGGGGATCGAATAAACACGACCATCGGCAACCATGTACGGGGGATAGGCAAGCAGGCCCTGAATCGTCAACGCCAACCCGGCCTGAGCAGCCAGTCGAGCATGGGCTTGTTGCAGCGAGAATGCGCTTTGGCGGTTTTCCAGGCGCAAGGTGTCGACCACGCCGGCCATAATCAGCCCCAGCAGGGCGAGGGTCCAAAGGACCATAAGCAACGCAGCCCCACGTTGGCGCTTCATGGGCTGACCTCTGCGTCCAACCGCAATGCGATGACTTGCGTTGGCCAAAGGCTGCCTCCATCCGTAGAGACTTCGATGCGCACAGCCTGAGGCAGCTTGTGTGGCCATGGCCATTGTTCCAGCCATCCGGTGGGGTTTTGGTCGAGGTCCAGGCCCTTGTAACTCAAGTGCAGGCCGCTTACTTCCCGCATGAGTATTTGGGTATCCTCCCAGGGGGGCAGGCCGTCCGCGATGTTCTGGTTGAAGCGTATTTGCAGCGTGCCGGCGGTCTTCGATTGCGCAACGTATTCGAGTATGTGCACCTTCATTCCACCGCTCAGTTGGTCAGGCAGAGGGGCAAAAAAACGCATGTAATGCGGTGCGCCCTCAAAGACCTGAGCATCGGCGTTGTAGCGCGAGCCCTGGGCCTGTTGGAGTGCGCTGCGTAGGAAAAGCTGCGCGGCCCTGATCTGGGTCAGACGGTCAGCCTGGTGTTCGCTCAACCCCAACATACGGTTGCCAGCAATCAGGGCCGAGCCGATCAGGACTATCAACACACCGAGAAAACTCAGCGCAATCAGCACTTCCAGCAGCGTGAACCCCTGCGCATGGCGTCTCATTGCGTCAACCCTGCCGGACGCCCAAGCGCTCTTAGGGTGACAAACCGCTCTTGCCGATTGCCCAATTGCAGCAGCAGTTCCAGGCGCGAAAGCACAATGCTGCCGTTACCTGCAAGCGGTGTCGCGGTAAGGCGCCATTGCATGCCGTCGAGCGTGCCCTCCAACAGCGCAATCCGGCTCAACGTTTCGGCGTGTTCGTCGATAATCGACTCTGCCGCCAGGGCCATCTGCGTGACCTGCTTGTCGCGCGCCAAGGCTTGGGTGGCATGCCCCAGCGTGTTGAGCAGCACACTGAAACCGATACTCAGGACGATAATCGCCGCGAGCAGCTCTAGCAGGGTAAAGCCACGTTGAGACGGGTGTGAGATGTTCATGGTTGATGGATGTCCTGCCAACTGACGCGCCCGGTGAGCCATTCGATATCAATGCGTGACTGCTGTGTGCCGTGCGACACGTACAGGTGCCCGCCGCTGGAGCCTCCATTGGGGTAGAAGATGACGATGCCCGTGTGATCATCCGGGCCGGCAGCTGTCGTCAGACGTAGGGTCGTGCCGCGAGGTAAAAAATGGATCCTTTGGCCAGGCACCTGATAGCTGTTTTGCACTACATCTAACAGCAGCGATACAGACTGGCCAGAGCTAATGGCCTGACTGCGGACCTGGCGTAATGCCAGGCTCAGGTCCCGTTTGAGTTGGCGCTCCTCGGCGCTTTTGAGCCCCTGAGAGATACTGGAAGCCAGCAGGCCGAAGCCTGCGGCAACAATGACGAGTACCACCACCATCTCCATCAGGGTGAACCCCCGTTGAGTCGGCTTGGTAGTGGGCATGGCTACTCCCAATTGCCCAGGTCCTTGCTGTAACCCTCACCACCGGGCTGGCCGTCCTGACCGTAAAAAATCAGATCATATGCGCCGTGCTGGCCGGGCTTGCGATACCCAAACGCGTGGCCGAACGGGTCCTTGAGCTCGCTGGCCTTGGCGTATGGGCCGTTCCAGCGCGCAGCGTTGGCAGGTGCGACATTCAGGTCTGCCAGGTTTTGTGGCGGGCTGCCCAGATCAAGTGCGTAACTCTCGATTTTCATCGACAGGCTGGCCAGTTGTGCTTTGCCGGCACCGTACTTGCCTTTGTCGACGTTGCTGCCCACCTGACGTACCACGATGGTTGCAACGATACCGAGCAGAACAATGACGGCGAGCATTTCCAACAGTGTAAAACCGTTTTGATGTCTGGGACACGAGCGAGCTTTTTGCATGGTGATCTCCGGCTAAATATTACTGGTGAGGCTCATCAGCGGCAGCATGATGGCCAACATGATTACGGCCACTAATGCGGCCATGACCACCGTCAGGCTGGGAACGAGGGCAGCGAGTAAGCGGTCGATGCTGCGCTTGGCTTCATCGTCGAAAATACTTGCGACTTTAAGCAGCATGGCATCGAGCCGGCCGGACTCTTCACCCACTTCTATCATTTGAATTCCCAGGTCGGGTAACAGGTGTTCGGCTTCCAGTGCCGACGACAGGCTGCGGCCGTCCTTGACCTTTGCCGTGGCGTTTTCAACCGCAGCCCTCATTGCCAGGTTGTTGGCCACCTGCTGGCTGATGCCCAGTGCGTGGATCAATGGCACCCCGTGCGTCAGCAAGGTGCCCAAGGTGCGCGCCAGGCGAGCCGTTTCCAGACGTTTTAACAACGTCCCGGTCAGGCGCGATCGCAGCAGGTGCCTGTGCCATTTCAGCCGGTTTACGGGGCGGCTCATGTACGTCAGGGTGACCCAGGCCAACCCCAGGATGATTGCCAACAGGTGCAGGCCGTAGCGGGCAAGAAACTCGCCCAGGTCAAGAATGATTTGGGTCAGCAGGGGAACTGGTACCCCCAGGTCATTAAAAATGGGCACGAACTGCGGTACTACGTAGGCCAGCAGCAACACCAGTGAACCTAAGACCCCAACCACTAGAAAGGCCGGATAAATCAAGGCATTAACGACCTCTGCCCGAATGGCCTGCATTCGCTCTAGATAACGCGCCAGTTGTGCCAGGCTCTCGTCCAGTGCACCGGCGGCTTCGCCGGCATGAACCAGGCTCAGGTACAGCGCGCTGAACGGCTGTTGCTCAATGGCCATGGCTGCCGAAAGTGTCTGTCCAGATTTGACGCGATCCCGAATGCGCTCGATCAGTTGCTGGGCCAGGGGATTTCCGGGCTGGCGAGTCAAGAGGCTCAGGGCACGCTCCAGCGGTTGGTCGGCTTCCAGCAACGTTGCCAGTTGCTGCGTAAAACGCGTGAGTGCTTCGCGACTCAGATGCTCTTTGTGCAACCATTTGGGGCGGGCAAAACCAGCGTTGTTGCTGGTGCGCTGTAATTGCAGAATCAGCAACCCACGCTCCTGCAGTTGTACTGCCGCTGATTGCGGATTATCGGCTTTGAGGGTTCCGCTCACGGTTTGGTCGTCAGCATCCAGCGCCTTATATCGATACTGTTCCATGGCTAATCATTGCGCGTTGCGCGCAACACCTCTTCCAGTGAGGTGATACCCGCCAGTGCCTGACGTAATCCTTCTTCATGCAGGGTACGCAAGCCGGCGGCACGCGCTGCCTGTTCGAGGGTGGTCGCATCGGCATGGCGCATCAACAGGGTACGAATCTGTTCATCCATCACCAGCAACTCGGTAATCGCACTTCGCCCGCGATAGCCTGTACCAGGTGCATCGGCCCGGGGACGATAAAGGCGGATTGGACGTTCATCGGTGTAGCGATCCAAATGATGGGCGGCAATGAGTTCGGGGGGCGCGTCGAAGACTTCACGCCACTGGGGATCAAGTCTGCGCACGAGACGTTGCGCCAGAATGCCGGTGACGGTCGAGGCGATCAGGTAGCCCTCCACGCCCATGTCCAACAGCCGCGTGATGCTGGCCGCCGCACTGTTGGTATGCAGTGTCGACAATACAAGGTGGCCGGTCAGGGACGATTGGATGGCGATCCGGCAGGTTTCCAGGTCGCGTATCTCGCCAATCATGATCACGTCGGGATCCTGCCGGACGATCGAGCGCAACACGCCGGTGAAGTCCAGGCCGATCGCCGGTTTGACCTGAATTTGGTTAACACCGGCCAATTGATACTCCACCGGGTCTTCGACAGTAATAATCTTGCGTTCGGTGGTATTAAGCCGAGTCAGTGCGGTGTACAAGGTGGTGGTTTTGCCCGAGCCGGTGGGGCCGGTTACCAGCAGAATGCCGTGGGGACGTTCGAGCAGGTCAAGCAGTTGTTGGAGTCGCTGGGCATCGAACCCCAGGCTCGGGAAATCAAAGGTGACCGCCTCCCGGTCCAGCAACCGCATAACCACCGATTCACCGTGACGAGTAGGTACGGTCGATACCCTCAGGTCCAACTCCCTGCCTTGAATCCTCAACATCATGCGCCCGTCCTGCGGCAGCCGCCGTTCAGCGATATCCAGGCGTGCCATGATTTTGATCCGTGAGATAACCGCTGCCGATGAACTGACCGGAGGCGCTTCACCTTCGTGCAGGCTGCCATCAATGCGATAACGGACCTTGAGTTGATTCTCGAAAGGTTCGATATGAATATCCGAGACCCCGAGTTCCACCGCCCGCTGCAACAGTAGGTTGACCACGCGAATAATCGGCGCTTCGGAGGCCTGATCCTTGAGGTGTTCAATGTCGTCGGTTTTTTCGCTGCCTTCTTCGAGGTTTTCGATTAAAGCGCCCATGGCCGAGCGGCCCTGGCCGTAGTAACGCTCGATTAGCTGCTCGATCTCACTGCGAACGCCGATCGACACGCGTGCAGAGGCCTGGCAGGCATATTCCAGAGCCAGGATCGGGTAACGGCTCACCGGGTTGCAGGCCAGTACATGCAGCCCTGTATCAAAGGGGGGCAGGGGAACCACGCCATAATGTTTGAGAAAACGCGGTGATACTTCTGGCGGGCTGTCTTGAGTGAGGGCGACATCGACACTGCACAGCAAGGGGACTTCAAGCAGTGTCGACCAGGCGATGGCCAGATCCTGCTCCGAAAGGCGCCCGAGCCGAATCAGCAGTTCGATGAGCCCGGTTTTTTTGTCATCGGCTTCCAACTGCCGAGCCTGGGCGACCTCTGCAGTTTTCAGGTGCCCGTGGGCCACCAGCCAGTCAATCACCTGAGTGGTCAATGTGAGTGAGTCGGGTGTATTCATCAGCGGCTTCCGGCACCCGTTGTCTGGTGGTGTTTTGCTCTGTAAAAAACAGGGTCAATGGTTCAACGGTTGTTGCGCACTTTCTCCGAAAATTTCCAGACGCAACGCACTGAGCTTTTGTTCGATGGCGATACGTCGCGCATCGTCTGCGTCGACGGTATTAAGAACCTCATCAATCGCTTTTTCCGAAGCTAATCGATAAGCGTCCAACTGCTGCTGTTGGGCGGCGCTTGGTGGGGCAGGGGGGATGTAGTTGCTCTTCATATCCCTCCAGATTTTGTAGTTCAAGGCCTCCCGTAGCTTGGGGTCGGCCTCGATATAGGGCGTCAGTTGCTGGGCCTGTGCGTAGACGGTTTCAAGGTCTGCACCAGTGCTGATGGCGGCTTTGAGCTCATTGATCGAGCGCTCGGCGGCCTGACGACGTTGTGCGGGTGAAAGCGTTGCGCTTTGTGGTGGCAGCGCGAGTGTTTGGCTCTCGGCCATTGGCGGAGCCGGAGACACGGCTGCGTTTATCGACGGGGCTGAGGCCGTTGTGGGAGCGACTACGGAAACCTGATCCGTCCACTGGCGAACTACAAGCAGGTAGGCAACCAGCACGCCACATAGCACGAAAAAAATGGTTTTCATTGTTAAATGACTCCTGGATGGCTGTGCCACTTCATTGAAGCAAGAACTGGGGTTCTTCTACGCCAAAGATTTGTTTGCGTAACGTACTGAGCATCTCTTCGATAAGCACGTGCTGCGCCTCTTCGCCTTCGGTCGAACTCAGCACTTCGTCGATGATCTGCTCGGACGCTTTGGAATAGATTTCTATCTGTTCACGCTGAGCCGCAGTGGGCGCGGGAGGTGGGGTGTAGTTGTTCTTGAGTTTTCTCCAGACCTGATAGTTCAGAGCTTCCAGAGAGCTGGAGCTCGATTCGATATGCATCGTCAGTTGCTGGGCGTACTCATAGGCCGTGTGTAAATCAGCCCCTTGTGCCACAACATTTTCGATGGCTCCAATCAAATGCGTTGCGGTTTGCTTGCGGTCTGGCTCCGGAAGAGACCCAGCGGTTTGCGAGAAGGCTTCGATACGCTGAGCCAGCGATGACAGCGTTTGAGGATCGATCATAAAGGCCTCTGTAAAACGGTAAATGGCTGGTGTGTTCGGCATTAAAAATGCCGTTCATCAACGCCCACAGATGTGGGCGTGGGTGTTCTTTACCTGATAACTCATCTGTTCATGATGGCGTGATATCCAACAACGGATCTGTTCGACTGAGCTTGCCCGTTTCGACATGCCCGGCGAGCCGGCGGGAGAAGTTGGGTTCAGTATTCGTAGCGGTGAGGGTCAGGTCATACCAGCCATCACTGAGGCTCAATAACCACATGTCGCTGATGCTGGCCCCGGATTTGAGCGCAAAAGTTCGCTCTGGGTCTCCTTTGTAAGCCGCATTTGGTTTCACGGTTACCAGGCAATCCAGCGTTCCGGTATTGGTAATTAACAGTTCAATCTTCTGGCCGCTGTAGCGTGTGTTTACTTCAGGACGGGCCATACGTTTTGCTTGCAGGTTATTGCCCGTGAACTCCCTGAAAAAACCGTTGGGACCATGGACTTCAAAGTCGTAACGCCCATCGGGTTTGATTCTGTCGTCGAGTTGCACCGGGGTTGCTTGCACGGTGCTGGCTTGGCTGGTGGGGGCGTTAATATCGTAGCTGGTCACAGTATGGAAGCCCGGCTCACCGACTTCATTGGAGTGAATTTGAAAAACTGCCGCAGAGCGACCGAATGGATTGCCCGGCAGGGCCTTGCCATCATTTTTCAGGTTCAGTAACAAGGCGCCATCTGAGGCCCCGACACTGACGTAGGCGTGCAATTGGTAAGGGACAGCAAGTGCAACACGCTGGCCTTTTTCCTGGCCTGGCAGCGAGGTGGGCGCGATATAGTAAGGTGATTGACGATAGTACTGTTTCCAGTACGCATCATCCTGGCGAGCCTTGCTCTGGCTAAGATTTGTCAGGTCCGCCGGGACATCGGTTTTGCGTTGCCCGCTGAAGTCAAACAAAGACGTCAGGTCACCACAAACCGCGCGACGCCACGGGGAGATATTATCTTCAATGACGTTGAAGCGTTTTTCGAGAAACTGCAGGACCGAGGTGTGATCGAAGACTTCGGCGCTGATGTTTCCCCCTCGTGACCAAGGAGAGATAGCCAGTATTGGTACTCGGAAACCTAGGCCAATGGGTTGTTTGGATTGGGCTTCAATTTCCCCTTCGGTGCTGACGGTTGAACTGCCTGATTGAGTATCCCAACAGGGTGTGGGAGGGGAAACATGATCGAAGAAACCATCACCTTCGTCGTAGTTGACGATAAATACCGTTTGGGCCCACACTTTGGGGTTGCTGGTCAAGGCTTCCAATATTCTGGCGACATAGTTTTCGCCAAAGGATGGACCCCAATGTGGGTGTTCGGAGGCGCTGAACGGTGGAACGATCCACGACACTGAAGGTAGGGTTTCGTTTTGCACATCTTCGCGTAATTTGCCGATGCCCCTGGCAACCATGCTTCGCTGCCAAATGTCTGACTCGGGTGTCTTTTCCAAGTCTTTAAATTTTTTAAACCAGGCGAGGGCATTGCAGTCGTAGTTGTTATCTTCCTGGATGTAATTTACCCACTTCGATTGAAAGGGGAGCGCAAAGAAATTGGCAATCGATGCTACGGCTCCAAGTACAACCCCACCGACGATAGGGAAAATACCATTTCCCTGGTCCCACGCACCTTTAACAATATCGGTTAATTTATAAGGGTTACATGACCGATAACCGCCTTCTTGGTAGATGCGCCAATTTATATTTTTTTTGCTCAGTCGTTCGGGGTAGGTCATCCAATCAATTGTGCTACCCCCGTACCCTGAAGGCAGGGCCATGGACCCATCCCCCATGCTGTTGTCGATATGAACATCTTTGCCATCCGCTAAGGGTGAGGCGCGCCCCGTCATATGATAAAGACGATTAGGATTGGTGGGTCCTAACATGGATTGATGATAAGCCTCGCCCAACGTGAAGGCATCTGCCAGCGCATAATAATATGGAATGTCTACGCGCTTGAAATAGCCCATGGTCGTTGGGAGCTGGACCTCTGCCCACAAATCGTTGCGACCTCTGTTCCACGCTTCATGAAACGGGGACCAGTCATGGTGCTGACCTGCTGACCACTGAGCGCTAAACTTTGTCGTGTCGAAATGAAAGGGTAGGTAATCATTGCCCTTGTCGGACTGATACATCACCGAACGACCGTCTTTACGCTTGAGTGCTCGAGGATCATTAAATCCGCGAACGCCGTTAAGGTGACCGAAGTAATGATCGAAGGAGCGGTTCTCCTGCATCAGGATGACAATGTGCTTCACATCCTCAATCGTACCTTCGCGTATATCCGGCTCAATGGCCATTGCGCGGCGTATGGTTTCCGGGAGGAGTCCGGAAAGACCGGCCATTGCAGTCAGTTGAGCAGTACCTTTTATAAAGGTGCGACGATGAAACTTAGGGGTGTCTGTCATTGGTGAGACCCTACCATGTGCATGGTTTTTCAAACTATTGGGAAGCTTTGAAATTCGTTGGGTGGTTCATTTTATTGACAAGCTGCCGATAGTTACTGTGAAAGCGACCTTTCTATACAAAAAGCGACGGCGTGAGCGCTTAGGACGTTCTAGGTTTTATAAGAAAGAAACTGGAATCGGATAATCAACGATCAACCGGAACTCAGATATATCACCTTCACCTTGGTCGGCGTTCGCGCTGTGCCACGCTTGACGAAGGCGGAACGATAAATCCTTAGCCGGCCCAGACTGGACTATATACCTGGCCTCAAGGTTGGTTTCATGGTGTTTGCCGTCTGCACCATACAGCGGGGAGCCATTTCTTTTGCGATAGACGCTGTTGCCAGGCAGGCCAGTGCCATCAATGTCCCAGCCCTTGACGTAACGGCTCATAAAGCTCAAGCCAGGGACGCCATACTCGGCCATTTTAATGTCATAGCGAACTTGTGCGGACTTCTCATTTGGGCCATTGAAGTCAGAATACTGAATGGAGTTGGCGAGGAGGACAGAGTTACCACTACGGTCATTGTCACCGACACCGATGTAGTCGAAAGGTGTATCGCCATTGATTTTCTGAAAGGCAACGGTAACGGTGTGAGCCTTGAGGAAGGCGTAGGCGGCACTCAGGGAAAAAGCCGTATTGTTAATATCGCCTGCTTTGGCTTGGCCGGTGTCGGTCGTGCGGTAAATGTTGCCGCCCAAGGTAATGGACTGGCTATCGGCCAGGGGAACAATGTAAGTAAGGTTGGCGTAGTATTGCTTCCAAATGTCTTCAAACTTGGATGCGTAAAGCGATGCGCTCAGGTTCTCGCTGATGGCGTACCTGCCACCGGCATAATCGACTGTCTTGGCATCAACGTGAGCGTAATAAGCCCAAAGATTACCATCTCGATTGGTTTCATCCTGGCTGGTGGACGAGTAAAAGTGTCCCGCTTCGACATCAAGGTTATCGATCTCGCTGCTCTGCAATTGAAAACCACTGGCCGTTTGCGGGAGCAGGCGAGACCCGCCGACCGCGAATACCGGGCTGGTGTTCGGCTGCAGATCACCGACTTTCAACTCAGTCTTGGAAATACGGACTTTCAGGGCTGCCCCGGCCTTGCCAAAGCTTTCATGGTTCCTGCCTCGGCTATCAACGCTCAAGTTGCCTGAGCCTGAGTACTTATCTTGACCGTCGAGCTTGAGGCCCAGATAACCAAAAGCATCTATACCGACACCCACGGTGCCCTGCGTGTAGCCAGACTTTAAGGTGCCCTGTAGCCCCTGCGCCCAGTCTTTATCGTCAACGCCACCCGCCGTTTTATTCCGGTTGTAGTAGTAGTTACGTAGGAGTAAATCGAGCTTGCTGCCCTCTACAAAACCTTTGGCGTCCGCTTGGTTGCTCACAAAAGGCGCGGCCATACCAACTTGATGATTGGTTGCCGTAGCGACCAACGCGATCATGCTCCACTTCATTATACGTTTCATGATGTGCCCCTTTAGTGGTCGAAAGTGTTATTGCTTCGCCTGAAGTGATTATTCGGGAAGTCTTTTTATAGAGACAGATCATCTTTAATCGTAGTTAACTGCAGTAAAAATACTGCAGAAACTTAATTGCTTGCCACGACGGGTTATTGATTACTGAATGTCGGCCGGTTTCACGATCGCCCAGTTCTTGTCCGCAGTCACCGGCAACCCTTCTTTAGCCTGAGCCGCAGCATGTTTGGCGATCATGCCGTTCAATTGCGCCATATACTTGTCTTTGCGGTTGATCCATAGATGGATACCGCCCTTGGTTACGTCAACATCATGGAACAGCATGTAACCGTCACTGGTGGGGGTGTCACCAGCCACCAACACAGGTTTTTTCCATTCGTCGATATAGGTCAGGATGGCCGCATGCTTACCGGCCATCCATGTGCCAGGGGTCCAAAGATAGGGAGTCAGTTCCAGACCGAGGTTTGCGCTCTCGTTGTATATACCTTCAGTCACCTGTTTACGCGCTGTCGTCAGCTCGCCAGTCTTGCGATCCTTGAGTAACAGCGTTACACCGATCACGTTTTGCGGCTTGACGTTGTAACCATATTTGGGGTCTGAGGCGACCATGCGCACCAATTCTTCGGAAGCTGCGGTCATTACATAAACGTCGATGCCGTTTTCCATCAGCTTGTTGAACAATTCGACCTGGCCGGTGAAAATTTTCGGTGGTTGGACCTCAGTATTCTTGACTACGCCGCCTTCAAAGTAGCTGACGGGCACCGGCTTATCCAAGGCCATCAATTCATCGACGTAGCCTTTGAGTTCTTTGAGGGTGAAGCCCGAAAACACCTGGGCCACCCAGGGGTAGCAAACCATGTCGTCAATTTCGCAGAGGCGATAGTAGTAGCTGAACAGGCTTTCCTTGTGCTCGGCAGTATCTTTGAAGGGCATCAGTTTCAGTGAAGGGTCGAGGGTGTCCCGCGTGATCAGGCCCTTATTCTCCATATACGGCAGCAAGGACTCTTCCAGGTCATACCGGTAACTGGTGTTGTCCATGTCGAAGACAGCGTAATTGCCCTTGTTGGCATTCGCGGCGATCATCGTGTCCAGTTGTTTTGCCACGGGGGTCGGCCAATGTTTGAGCTCGGTGGCTGCAATGGCTTGGCTGGCGAGCCCCAGGCAGAGCACGGCGGCATACAACTTCGGTGCGAGTTTCATTGGCGGTTCTCCCTAAGTGAGGTTCAGGAAGTAAACAACGTCCGCGTTAAAGCTTTCATTCAAGGGCGACCGTTTTCGTCTTGAACGCGCCACCGTCATACGTCTATGCGCCATTTCATCTTCTAAAAACGACAAGGTCATGCGGCGACGATAATAAGCCGGTTGTGGTTGGCACGATTAGTGCGGCGCGCGGTGTGGATGAGATAGTTCGGTCTGATGCCTGAAGCAGGCTGAGGTGCAGTCGCAGGTTTCTTCGCGCTCTCAATGGAGGTACGCCATGTCCGACGCGCTCACATCTGACTACCCTTTGGCCCTCAAGGCGGTGAAACAGTAACAACGGTAGAGCCGGAGAATGAGCCGGGCTCGACTGTTCCATGTGTGCTCAGGGTAGAGGTGATGTTGAGCATAGCGGTTGTGCCATCAGAAACCTGGACATTGATGCCCTGTGTAGCGTCTTCGTTATTAACGGTGATTTTTGAGTAAAGGCTGCCGTCGCTTCTGAGTTGCACACCATTGCTGTTTGATCTGCTTGCCGAGACGATCAAGCTGGCTGGACCCCCCTTGCATTGTACATTCAGTAGGAGAGAGGCCTTCGCGCCGTCCAGGGCATTGTCGGGCAGGCTTTTGTGGTCAATGGTAGTATCGCCCTGAATGTCGCATTGCAGCGCAGGCGCCATAACGGGTGTGCATGGTCCGAAAGGCGCCATTTGTACGCCACCACCGCTCGTCACCGCAGCGAGGAAACTAATGCAAACCCTCCTGTTACGGTCGACCAGTATCGAATTCTTTGCCTGAAAACCCTTACTCTGAAGGTCTACTAGCAAGGTACCCAGATTGGTCTTCGGATAGGCTGGTAAGTCCCATTGTTGAAAGGAGCTTGCCATCACCCCGAAGTCGATTCCGGAAAGCGCAACACGGCATATTTTTTTTTCAGGGTTTGCTGTCTCGCATGGGCTGGGTGAGGGGTCAGTCGGTGACCAGTTTGTCACTTCAAAGAAGTAGCGGACCCCTTGTGACTCATATTGACTCCCCGTCGAGACGATATTGTAGGCTTGCGCTTGAGCCATGGCTGCGCATGACAGCACGGCTAACAGTGTGCTGCGTAGAGTGATTCTGTAAAATTTTCTCATGATAGTTACTCATAATTCACGGCAACGGTGTGTCGCCAATGCTCTCTAGCTCTGCCAACAGGCTATGAATATTTGCACTCTGTACTCACGCAGGGTCCGAAAAATTGGCCACCGCCTATCCCGGTTGAGCTGTATGTTGTGGCAACGAAACCTATGCAAGTTTCATTAGTGATACTGCCTTTTTGGAATTAACCCTGAACCATTGAAAGGCATTTGGAAACGCTCGCGCTGAAGGTCGGATAGGCACTTTCCCATGCTCGCGTTCTGCCGAGCAGCCCGATTTTAAACCGTCGTTGAACTCGATAAAATCTTCGAACCGAAACTCGCATTACATGCTGTATTCGCATGACTCAGCAACGGCTGTTCAATGAGTTAACAGACCCGCTTAGGATAGGTAGATCCTGCACGGTATGTTCGGTCGTCGTTCGGTCACACTACCCTTTGGTCCTTCAAGGTGGTGAAACGGTAATCACCGTGGAACCGGAAAAACCGCCTGGAGCAACAGTTCCGCGGGTACTTAAGGTCGAGGTGACGTTGATCGGGGTGGCCTGGCCAGCGACAACCGGCAGGTTGATGCCATTCGTGGCATCTTTGCCGTTGAGGGTGATCTTCGAGTAAAGACTGCCGTCGCTTCTGAGCTGCACGCCATAGCTGTTTGATCTACTTGCTGAGACAGTTACGCTGGCCTGACCTTTACATTGCACATTCAGTTGGAGGGAGGCCGTCGCGCCGTCCAACGCATTGTCGGGCAGGCTCTTGTGGTCGATGGTTGTATCGCCATTGATCTCGCATTGCAGCATTGGCGGCTTAACGCGTTGGCAATGTCCGAAAAAATTGCCAGCGCCTATCGTGCCTGGCTCGTATGGCGCCGCAACGAAACCGATGCAAGTTTCATCGGTGTAAACACTTTGTGTGTCCAGCACCGAGCCATTGAACGGGATTTGGAAGCCCTGGACCATAAGGTCAAGTAGAAAGGTTCCCATGGTGCTTTTCCGACGACTCGGTACAGTCCATGTGTAGGGTTTGCCCAGTATATAGAGGATGTTCGCGTTCCCGGCGTTTCGACGGATTGCGAGTGTAACGTGGCACTTTCCGTTTTTAGTCGCATTAGGATCCTCGCATGGACTGGGTGATGGATCATTCATTGACCAGTTGTTTACTTCAAAGTTATGAAGTATGCCATCCGGCACATACCGGGTTTCCGTTGAGACGATATTGAAGGCTTGCGCTTGTGCCATGGCTGCGCATGACAGCACGGCTAACAGTGTGCTGCGCAGAGCGACTCTGTAAGGTTTTGTCATGATAGTTACTCGTAGTTCAAGGCAAAAGTGAGAGACGCGTAAAAGTCGCCCAGTCCTAGTGAGCGATTGACCAGTGCCTTGGGGTCTCCTTGCAGGTAAGCGTTGAAGCTGACAAGGTTGTCGCCGCTGGCCAGCTTTCCCATACTGTGAGTCTTGTTCAAAGGCAATGGAGTGCCGCCAGCGGTCTCCAGCCCTACCAACAGGCCATGAACGTTTGCGCTCTGTACTATCAGCAGCCCTGGTGGCTCGATGCTTTCGGTACCACGAAGGGCGATAAAGGTGATGCTGACCATGTGCTTGCCGACGTCCAGTTCGCAATTTTTCAGACGCAAACTGATAGGGTGCCCGCGAGTCCTGCCGTTCAGATAGAGGTCTTTGTTTACCACGCTTTTGAAATCCAGTTCGATGACTTCATCTTCCACCGCAAGCACGCAAGGTTCGTTCACCAGAATGCCGGAGAAAGACAGGTTGTCTTCTGTTGCATGCGCCGCAGACAACCAGAGGCTGGTGCCGATGCAGACGCTCAGGGTTATGGCCCACTTGCCCATAGATGCTCCTAGTAGAGTTCGGCGATCAGCAGTGCCGAGGCTCGGAAGGTGGTACTGGGTAACGTTGCGCCGATCAGCTTTACGGGTACCGCCTCCAGCTTGGGCATTGTTCCGGATGCATTGATGGTGTTTATCCGGTGGGGCTGCATTGCGCTACCATCGAGTAGTACCCTGATGCCCAGGCCGTCTATCGAGGTTTTCAGTGCGGTCGGGTCGAAATTCGCCACAGCGCCCCTGAGTGTCAGGGTCATGCGGGCGGTTTGGGGCGCACCCGGGCATGCGATTTGGTAGGGAATTGCCTGGCGGCGATATTGCGCGCCATCGATTTTACTGATCGCGATGTTGCCTTCGAAATGCACGTTGATAGGCCCGCCCTTGTCGCTGATGGTGCAGGGTGGGGGCGCTATGAGGGTGCCGGTAAATTGCAGGTTGTCTTCGCCAAAGCACTGCAGAGGCAGGGCAGCAACCGACAGTATTGCTAAAATACGATATGGATTTTTCATTGATAATCCACCGCCAAGGTTGCGCTGGTCTGGAACGCACCTGCGTTGACCTTACTGAATAGGCTGTATTTCACCAGCACGGCTTGCAACACCGGTTGCTTGCGGGGATCGAAGTCGAACCAATTGTTCAGCGTCAGCCGCGTGCCGTCTTTTATCAGGGCGATGCCGATGTCGTCATTGTTCCGTATTGCCAGCGCCTTGCTATCGAACCCCGTAACGCCTCCGACATACATGCGTAATCCATTGGTCGTCTCGCTGTCGCAGTTGAGAGAGTAATCCAGGGTGATGCTCTTGTAGACACCATCGATTTTTTCGGTCTGCACATCGCCAAACGACGCGGTAACGGGCTTGTTGTTGTTGATCACGCAAGGTTCGCTCACCAGAATTCCGGAGAAAAACAGGTTGTCTTCTGCTGCATGTGCCGCAGACAACCAGAGGCTGGTGCCGATGCAGGCGCTGAGGGTTATGGCCCACTTGTTCATAGATGCTCCTAGTAGAGTTCGGCGATCAGCAGTGCCGAGGCTCGGAAGGTGGTACTGGGTAACGTTGCGCCGATCAGCTTTACGGGTACCGCCTCCAGCTTGGGCATTGTTCCGGATGCATTGATGGTGTTTATCCGGTGGGGCTGCATTGCGCTACCATCGAGTAGTACCCTGATGCCCAGGCCGTCTATCGAGGTTTTCAGTGCGGTCGGGTCGAAATTCGCCACCGCGCCCATGAGTGTCAGGGTCATGCGGGCGGTTTGGGGCGCACCCGGGCATGCGATTTGGTAGGGAATTGCCTGGCGGCGATATTGCGCGCCATCGATTTTACTGATCGCGATGTTGCCTTCGAAATGCACGTTGATAGGCCCGCCCTTGTCGCTGATGGTGCAGGGTGGGGGCGCTATGAGGGTGCCGGTAAATTGCAGGTTGTCTTCGCCAAAGCACTGCAGAGGCAGGGCAGCAACCGACAGTATTGCCAAAATACGATATGGATTTTTCATTGATAATCCACCGCCAAGGTTGCGCTGGCCTGGAACGCACCTGCGTTGACTTTACTGAATAGGCTGTATTTCACCAGCACGGCTTGCAACACAGGTTGCTTGCGGGGATCGAAGTTGAACCAATTGTTCAGCGTCAGCCGCGTGCCGTCTTTTATCAGGGCGACGCCGATGTTGTCATTGTTCCGTATTGCCAGCGCCTTGCTATCGAACCAAGTAACGCCTCCGAGCACATACATCCGTAATTCATTGGTCGTCGCGTTCGTGCAGTTGAGCGAGTAATCCAGGGTGATGGTCTTGTAGGCGCCATCGATTTTTTCGATCTGCACATCGCCAAACGACGCGGTAATGGGTTTGTTGTTGTTGATCACACAAGGAATTGATGCAAAGACGGTACCTTTGATCGTCACCTGTTTTTCGGCGGCATTTATCAACGACGCACTGCCAAGCAGCATTGCCATAAGTACAGTACGTACGGCAGTCATTCCGGTCTCCTCAGTCATATTCCAGCTTCACATTGAGGCTGGCGCGGAAGGGGCCAGGGCGCAAAGGCGCCACAGTGCGTTCAGGGCGGATGTAATAGGTCAACTGATTATCTCCCGGTGAGACGAACCAGGCCGGTGCAGTTCGTCCCAGGTGTACGTCTTGGCCGTTGACGTTGAGTAGGCGCAGGCCGAACCCCTTGGCGCCAGCCACCTTAATCAATTCGGGGGTGTCAGCGTCGGCCACGGAGTTGAAGGTCAGCGAAGCCACCGGCTCGATCGCGCTCCAGACCAGGGTTCCATGCTGGTTATCACGTCGGCCGCCATCACTGCGCACACAGCCTTGCAACTTGAGTTGAAGGGCCACCGGAGTGCCTTGATCACCAACGTGCATCAGTCGGACAGTACTTATGTCGCCCAGGTACACGCTCTGATAGGTCGAGCTCGGGTCCAGATAACAGGCGCTCTCAAGCAAGGTCCCCGTCACCCGAAACTCAGCTGTCTGTGCTGAGTTATCAGCGGCTTGAGACAAGGTTGAAACACTTGCACAGCAGAGCAAGGCAACCAGGTAGCTACGGGTTCCAGGCATCATGATTTCCACCCAGGTGAATAGGTCATGGCTTGTGTGTCAGCGTTTGCTGACGATGGGGCTGGCGGTGCAGGTGGCTGCGGTACAACTGAACTGCAGTTGTGGGCGACCGCCATAGTCATTGACGTAGGTCAGCACCGGCTTGTCGCCCAATACCCCACTGTTCAAACCCAGGTCCAACTGACCCTTTGGAGCGATCATCAAGGGTTTGAAGTCAGCGGCGCTACTGGCTTTAAGATCGCGCGTGGCATCGATCACGGTGACGTAGTAGGGCGTCGGGTTGTTCACCAGATAGCGGTCATTTTGACGGGTCAGGGTTAGCTTTTCCTGCCATGGTGCTTCATTCGCACCCACCGTCGTGGCAATTGCGACTGGCCGATAGAACAGCTTCACCCGCGTCTGCAAGGCGATCTGCAAGGTGTTCGGTTTTTCACTGCGAGGTGGGATTTCCCGCAAGTTGAAATAGAACAGCGACTCGCGGTCCTGGGGCAGTTGACGTAATTCAGGCAACCCCTGGATCTTTAACTGACTGCTGCCGCCGGCCTCCAGACGCTGGATGGGAGGCAGTACCACCAGCGGGGTGGTGATCTTCTCTGCCTGTTCGTTTTCGATCCAGGCCTGGGCCAGGTAAGGCAGTTGGGGGTTCTGGTTGCTGATGCTCAAGCTGACCGATTTTTCGTTGCCGGTAAAAATTACTCGAGTACGGTCCAGTGACACGGCTGCCAGGCTGGTCTGCGCCGAGCATGCACCGATCAAGGCGAGCAGGGGGAGGGTGTTGCGCTTGAAATTGATCATCTTATAAGTACCTGTAGCAATGGATTAAGCGGCGGAGTTTTCCGCCTCGCTGACGGGCTGGCACAGCAGCTCCAGTTGTCGTTCAAGCGATACAACGCGGTCGGGCAGGGTGAAACTGCAGCGTGCGCTGCCATCCCAATGCAGGGACATGGTTTCGCCCGGCTTCATGCCGCTCAGGTAGGTCGATCCTTCTTCCCCGACAATGCCGGTGTCCTGGCCTCGGCTGTTCTGTGCGGTCGCGCCAAAGGGCGGTGCGCCACGGTTAGTCATGCGGATAATGACCATGGCCTTGTGGCCGGCGATGACATCGAAGCGGCGATAGCCAATCGCACCTTCGGTTAAGGTCGCCTGGGTGGTCGATTGGGTGGCTTCGACATCGTCGGCCAGGCTGTCCAGCACAATGCTGGCGTGGTTACGGTAGTAGCTGTTCACGTCGGTAATGACCGCCTTGCCGAACCGGTTGGTACGGGTTGTCCCGCCGTTACCACGTACCGGCACATCCGCCACGCCCTGGGTGTCGACCAGCAGCCGGGTGCCGCCCATCACGGTGTTGCGGTGCAGCGCTGCGCCTTCGCCGGTCAACGTGGCGCCGCCTTGTAGAGAGAGGCCGGCCGAGGTGTACTCACCGGTCTCGTAGCTGGCACTGGCAACCATCTGAGCCTGGTCGCCGTCGTGGGACAGGAAACCGCTGGCGGTTTCGCCTCTTGAGGACTTGCCGGCACTGAGCATGTAGTGGTTACGCTCATCGAGACGGTCGTAGTAACTCAAACTATGGGTGCTTTCACCGCGACTGACCGAGGAGGTGTAGCTGACCGAGCCGGTGGCGTCCCAGGGAACACTGACCGACAAGTAGGCGCCATCATCGGAGGTACCGCCGCCCTTGTTTTGGTAGGCCGTCAGCGACAAGCTGAGGTTTTTCAAACCACCCACATTGAAGTAGCGCGACAACGACAGGCTGTAGCGATCACTCGCCTGGCTATTCCAGTAGGTCTGGTGGTTGTAGTTGAAGTAAACGCTGACATCGGAATCACGAAACTGCTTGCTCACCGTTGCTGTGTAGAGTTCCTTGCTCTGGTTCAGTGGCCGGTCGCCACGCCGGGTTTCGATGAATTCGTTCATGCTCAGGTAGTCCTCTTCAGAGAAGCGATAGCCGGCGAAGGTGACTTGGCTGTCGTACTCATCGAAGCGCTTGGAATAGCTGGCACGGTAGGACTTGCCGCTCAGCGTTTCCTTGCCCGGCAGTGTGGCCCGCGACTGAGTGACGTCGAACGACAACGCGCCGAAGGCCATTAGGTCACGGCCCATGCCGATGGCCAGGGAGCCGTAGTCCTTCGCGCCGAGACCGCCGCCATACAATGACCAGCCATTGTTTATCCCCCAGGAAAACTCGCCGGTGGCAAAGGCTGGACCATCCAGCTGATGTTCCCAGTCAGAGGGTTTACCGGCGGCCAGCTTGTAACGCACCGTCCCTGGACGGGTCAGGTAGGGGATGCTGGCAGTATCCATCTGAAACTCCTGGACGCTGCCATCCTGCTCTTCAACGCGCACGTCAAGTCGACCGCTGACAGCGTCATTGAGATCCTGAATACGAAACTGGCCTGGGGGCACCTGGGTGTCGTAAAGCACCCGGCCCTGTTGCCGAATCACCACGCGGGCGTTGCTACGGGCCACGCCGCTGACTTCAGGCGCGTAACCCCTGAGGTTAGGTGGCAGCATGTTATCGTTGCTGTTCAGGCTGGCGCCGGTATAGCGAAAGCTGCCAAACAGGTTGGAGTCCAAGTAGTCTTCGCCAACGATCAAGTTCGAACGCAGGGACGGCATGGCCCGCAGCGCATAAAAGCGGCTCCAGGCAAATTGCTGTTGTGACGGCTGGTCAGCACTGCGTTGCACCTGGCTTTGCCATTCGCCGCGCAAGCGCCATGGGCCCAGGTTCAGGCCAGCAGTGCCGTTGCCACTGAGGGTGTCGCTGCGACCTTTGCTTCGCTTGCGCTCGGTGGTTTGGGCGTTGAGGTTGTAGTCGAATAGCAGCCCGGTAATGCCATCGTCCCAGCGTGAGGGCGGATCCCAGTTTGCCGCAGTGTATTCCAAGTGTTCCTGCGGGATACTCACATACAAACCGGAAGTACCCAGGTCGCCACGCGCCAGCATGCCAGGAACACTGGCGAGATCCAGGCAGGCACCCGCGTGCCACCACGTCAGGGCATTCATGATCTGTTCTTTTAAACCCATCTCATTGACCAGTTCCGGCGAAAGACAGGCCAGACTACTTTTTGGATCGTTATCCTCAGGAAGATAGGTGACCGGGAATTCCGTCAATGTGTCGCGGTTCACATGTACCATCAGGCTGTATTGGCCGGGCATGATGAAGTTTGCCGAAGCAAACACCCCAAGATCGAGGTTCTCGCGATCTTTGAGGTCCAGTACATCGGTATTGAATTGGAATTCTTCGGCCGCACCTGCCCACGCTGCAATACAGCATAATGCAGTGGTCGCCAGTATTTTATGGTGATCCACGTGACTAAATCCTTGAGCGACAGTTTAGAAGTGCTGAATGCTCAGCTTGATCGTGGCGTGATAATTGCCAGCTTCTAGCGCTTGCCCGATACCCACTAGTGTCAGCGAATAATTGAGCATTAATGTGTCCGCGGACAGTGAGCCGTGCTCAAGTAACATGCCGGGAGAGATCAACGTTCCTTGCGTATTTTTTATCTGCAATGCAATGCCTTTAGCCGCGCCCTGAAGACTAAAGTGTTTACCTTCGCCCGCGCCTTCAAATGTTAATTTGAATTGCTGCGACGAGGGGGGGGCACTGCGCGAGTTAGAAGTGACGCAATCGGTGATGTAGATGTTCAAAGGTTGTTGAGGTGATGTGTTGCCATGCACTAATTCATTAAGTACTGTGGGTTTAAAATCAATCGTCTGGCTTTCATTGCCCACGCGGATGGTGCACGCACTGTCGACAATGCTTCCTGCCAGTTGCACACGGCCCTCGAGTGCAGAGTTAACCATTGGCTCAATAGCACAGACAGGCTGGCCGAAGGTATACAGAAGCAGAGGTATTAACAGCACGACGGGTGACCGAATCATCTAAACCTCCGCAAGCTTCCCCGGAGCACGTGTGTGCACATGCTCCGGGGCACCTCAGTGACGTTGCGTGTTACTGATAGCTGAGGGTGAAGTTGGCGAAAGTTTCGAAGTTACCTGGAGTGACAACGGCTGCTGTACCTTCTCCAGCCGCCACGTCACCCTGCAAGTAGGCGTTGAAGAGCAGGTAGCTATCGCCATCAGACAGCGTCTGTGCGGCCGACTCGGTGCCGAGCTTGAGCAATTCACCGTTGTAGTCGGCA
The DNA here is from genome assembly GCF_023127835.1 of Pseudomonas sp. B329. NCBI lineage: Bacteria > Pseudomonadati > Pseudomonadota > Gammaproteobacteria > Pseudomonadales > Pseudomonadaceae > Pseudomonas > Pseudomonas sp. B329. Next base: position 86,331 of record NZ_SPKP01000027.1, read on the forward strand.
ATAGCCAGGCTGGCGCCTGCGGCGCTACCTTTGAGTTGCAGCAGATCAGGGTTGGCCGCCGGCGAACCGGTGAACTTCGCACTGGCAGACTTCAAAGTGTCCAATTCACAGCCGAGTAGTTGGATCTTGAATGGTGTCAACGGGGATTTGCCACCGTTCTTCAGGGCGACGTTGGCAATCTGATCCATTTCGACGGTCTGGTACTGCGACTCTTGAGAGATAGAGCAAGGCGCATCAATAATCGAACCTTTGAAGGTGACGACTCCGTGACCCTTATCTGCGGCAACACTCACAGCCGAAGTTGCTGCCAGGGTCATTGCAATTACTGCGCTGGCCAACGTACTGACTTTCATTTAAAACTCCTAGATTGAAGTTGATGTCCTGGAAGTGGACTCAATAGAACTCTAAGCTCTGGTATCTGTGTACCGTTGAGCTGGAGCAAGTCTAGAAGTGGAGCGGGTAGAAGTGAGTAGGACGTTGCCGACATGGCCATCGGAAATTTCCTACATTGCGTTTCGCCTCATCAGGGTGTCAGTGCGTTGCGCTTGGCAAACTCAGCCAAATCGACCAGTGAAGTAGCCCCCAGTTTTTGCAGCAGGCGGGTTTTGTAGGTGCTGACAGTTTTGTTACTGAGAAAAAGTTTTTCACCAATCTGTTTGTTGGTGAAACCCTGGGCCAGATACTGCAATACGGTTACTTCTCGCGCAGTCAGCGATTGAATCTGAGCATGCTCAGTCAGTTGCTCCGAAGCGTTGACGCTGTCAGAGGCGAGGGTGGGAAAGAAGTTATAGCCGGCCTCGACAGCTTTAATAGCGCTGATCAAACTACCGAGATCTTCTTCTTTGCTGATAAAACCACGCGCGCCTAGCTGAATACAGCGGCGACAAACCGCGTCGGCTGGTTGTGAGGTGAGTATGAGTATCTCGCTGCGAACATTGAGGGCTTTGATACGGGAAATAACGGTAAACCCGTCGAGTTTTGGAATGCCGATATCAAGGATGACCACTTGAGGTGTCAGTTCGCGAACGAGCTGAACAGCATCAATGCCATTGTCTGCTTCACCCACCACACGCATGCCGTGCTTTTCAAGCAGAACCTTGACGGCAAGCCGAATCACCGGATGATCGTCAACTATTAGAACGCTATGCATAGTGTCTTTAACCTGAGGGCGCGTTTATCACGGAGCGGTACAGCCTGGCTGTAAAAGTTCAACATCATTAGCCAGGCAGGGCCGTGTCGTAAATTCTGGTGGTTTATCTTAGGAAAATTCTTCTTGTTTGTGGGAAATATCTTATGGGGGTGTAGGGGGAAGGCCTTTCACACTGCTCTCCCTTTTTTGGCGTGTAGGCTTGTGATGCAAGATTTGACTGTTCTTGTCCTGGAGGACGAACCCTTCCAGCGCCTTGTCACCGTGACCGCGCTGGAAAAAATTCTACCCCATAGGATTCTACAAGCGGCGGATGGCCATGAAGCGATTGCGATCATGGCCACCTGTAGCGTTGTCGATATTGTTCTGTGTGATCTGCGAATGGCAGGTATGGATGGCCTGGCTTTCCTGCGTTATGCCAGCAGCTGTGGCAAAGTCCGTTCGGTGGTGCTGTGCAGTGAGCTGGAACCATTGCTGCGTCAGGCCACTGTAGCGATGATTCACTGCCTTGGCCTGACCTATCTCGGTGATCTGGGCAAACCCTTCAACCTGGCGGGGTTCCGTCAGTTGGTCAAGCGCTACCACACACACCGCAACGCCGCACCCAGAGCATTGTCGTGCGCAGAACTGCCGACCCTGGGCGACGTACAGCAAGGGCTGGACAACGGTGAATTCGAGGCGTATTACCAGCCTAAAGTCACCCTGGACGGACAACAGCTGGTAGGCGCAGAGGTGCTGGCGCGCTGGACGCATCCACAATGGGGAGTGCTGTCGCCTGCACATTTTTTACCGCTGATGGAGCAACACAATCTGATCGACAGAATGTTCTGGAGCTTGTTCGAGCAGGGTTTAGCCCTGCACCAACGACTGGCAGCAAAAGGGCGGGAGATCAATCTGGCGTTCAACTTGCATCCTGCGCAACTGGCCTGTAATAGACTTACCGAACGTATCCCGGCGTTGCTGAAACGCTCGCAGGTACCGCCTGCAAATGTGATGTTCGAGATTACTGAATCCGGGATGATCGGTGCGCCGGCCATAAGCCTTGAAAATCTGTTACGCCTGCGAATCCTCGGTTGTGGTCTGGCCATGGATGATTTTGGTGCTGGCTACTCCTCGCTGGATCGACTCAGTGAGTTGCCCTTTAGCCAGATTAAGCTCGATCGGGCATTCGTGCATAAAATGCAATATCAGCCCAGAAGCGCCGCGATTATCAGTTGTACGGTGGCCTTGGCGCGGGCACTGGAAATCTCGCTGGTCATCGAAGGCGTGGAAACCGTTGAGCAACAATCTCGCCTGATTGAATTGGGTGGCACCCTTGCCCAAGGCTTTCTTTTTGCCCGACCGATGCCTGAGAGTCATTTTTTCGACTTCTGCATGGGGCAGACGGTCGGCAGCGCAGGACCGGTGCCGATCATCGAACGATCCTGACGGCTTTGGACTATCATTGCGCCAGCTATGACGGTTCTCCAGCACCATGGGTGTTCCTGGATAAACAACGTCAACATTGGTTCCCGTCCCTCCAGACACTTTAGGTCTCTGATCTCGCATGTATTTACGCTCTTTCGGACTGTCCCTTTGCGTGCTGCTGGGCTGCGCCTCGGTAGAGGCAGCATCATTACCTTTGGCCCCCCAGGTGCTGTCCAGTCAGTTGAGGATCGATCGTCACGATATGGCGTCGATTTCTGCTGACGACTGGAATTGGCTGCGACACAAGGGCGAACTCAAGGTTGGCGTATCCTTCGGTGAGTCAGCTCCGTTCTCAGTCAATGCCGAAGATAACCAGTACGAAGGCATCAGTGCCGATGCGACCGCACTGGTTGCACAGCTATTGGGCCTTAAGGTGAAGGTCATTTCCTTTGCCAGCGATGAGGACGCCGAGAAGGCACTGCAAGCGGGCAGCATCGATGTAATGAGCAGTCATGGCAGCTTTGTGCCGCGCCAAAATCTGCTTTTCAGCCATCCTTATGCCCGGGACCGACTGGCACTGTTTAAGCGTAATGCCGAACCGCGGAATTCGCCTGCCGATCTCGCCGGTTTACGGGTAGCGATTACCGGCGAGCACAGTGCCGAGTTGAAACAACGTTACCCGCGAGCCAACTTGCGGGTCTATGCCGACCATGACAAGGCAATTGCCGCTGCCGCCTTCGGTCAAGCCGACGTTTACCTGGACGATCTGTACAGCGCCTACTATCGGATCAATCGCTCGTATTATGGCTATGTGCGTTTTGAGCGTTTCGCGGACTTAGCTGTCAGCGGTTACAGTTATGCGTTGCGTGCTGACAACACACGTATGCAGCGGCTTATCAACGTCGCCATCGAATCTATCGGCGACGATCAGCTGCGTAATCTGGCCAAGCGCTGGGTCGGGAACAGTTTCATCCCCAGTGAAGAACCCATCGACCTCACCGTAGAGCAGTTGCGCTGGATTGAACGCCATCCCGTTGCGCGGCTGGTGATCAATGACGACTTGGCCCCAGGAGCATATTTCGACTCGAGCGGCGTTTTTTCCGGTGGGATCGCCGACTTACTGGAAGTGATCACCCTGAGTACCGGCCTGCATTTCGAGGTGGTTTCGCGCAGTGGCGGTTTCCCGCAGCTTATCGAAGCCCTTCACAAGGGCGAGGCGGATCTAGCGTTGATGACCGCAAGTTCTGAGCGCGAAGAGTACTTGCGCTTTTCCAGGCCGCTGATTGCCAGTCCTTTTGTACTGCTCAGCAACATTGAACAGCAAGGCAACCTGGGGGGGCTGGTCGACAAACGTTTGGCCGTTCCCACAGGGCATGTGGCCATACAAGAGTTGCGCAAGCGCTATCCCGAAGCGGTAGTGGAGCAGGCGGGTGGTTCGGTGGATTCAATGAACCTGCTTTATGAAGGCAAGGTGGATGCCGCCATGGTATCGCTACCCGCAGCGCGTTATTACATCGAGCGGTTATTTCGCGACAAGTTGGTGATTAATCAAGTGCTCGATGTCGGACCTGCCACCGTCAACTTTGCGATGCGTCGCAGCGATGTTGAACTTCAATCAATCGTGGACAAGGTTTTGCAAAGCATTGCGCCGGATGAGCTCAATGCAATTTCCAACCGCTGGCGTTCTCCGCCAGGAATGAGCGGCCAAACCTGGGTTAATTACGAGCGGCTGATCCATGAAATTGTTGCTGGCGCCGCATTGTTGTTATTGCTGTCGTTGTTCTGGGTGATTTACTTGCGCCGGCAGATCAAGGCGCGGCTTGAGGCCGAGCGCAAGCTCAACGATCAATTGCAGTTTGTCGAGACGCTGACAGACTGCATGCCGCCGCCCCTATATGTGCGTGATATCAATGGGCGCATGCTGTCTTGCAACCGCGCTTACCTCAAAAGCGTCGGCCTGAGTGCCGAGCAGGTACTGAACCAAACAGTACAGCAGTTACCCCAGGAAAAATTCGCGAGCCTCCCGGATTTCCACCGTATCTACCTGCAGGCAATGCGCGACGGCAAGACGATCGAGTCGGTGCATGCCGTACAGTTACAGGGCAAGGAAGTGTGGATCAACCATTGGATTCAGCCTTTCCAGGATTCGAAGGGCGTGATCAAGGGGGTTATCTGTGGTTGGCTGGACATCACAGAGCATCGCCAGATGATGCAGCAGTTACAGGAGGCGAAGAATCTTGCAGACGATGCCAGTCGTGCCAAGACCAGCTTTCTGGCCACCATGAGTCATGAAATCCGTACACCAATGAATGCGGTGATCGGTATTCTCGAGCTTGCGCTCAAGCTCGCCGATAGCAAACCCATCGACCGTGCCAGTATCGAAATCGCGCATACCTCGGCAAAAAGCTTGCTGGAGCTGATCGGCGATATTCTCGACATAGCGCGTATAGAGTCCGGGCGCCTGAGCTTGTCGCCTAAGCGAGGTAATCTGCGCGAGCTGGTCGAGTCGGTGGCCAGGGTGTTCGACGGTTTGGCCCGGCAGAAGCGCTTGAACCTGATTCTTGATATCGACTCGAGTATTAATTGTGATGTATTGGTTGATGCCCTGCGTTTCAAGCAGATCCTTTCCAATTTGGTCAGCAATGCAATCAAGTTCACTGACGAGGGTTCGATCAAGGTCAGTATTTCCGGCGTGTTGGTCAATGCCAGCCTGCTCAATATCAACCTTACTGTCGAAGATACGGGTGTAGGCATCGGCCCGACCGATCAGCAACGCTTGTTCCGACCTTTTGTCCAGGCGCAGCGAAATGTACAGGACACTGAAGGCACGGGCCTGGGCTTGGTGATTTGCCGCTCCCTGTGCGAAATGATGGGGGGGACGGTGACGCTGACCAGCGCGCTGGGCCGTGGTACCCGGATTGATGTCGAAATGCGCCTGCAAGTGCTTGATCGCATTGACGTTCGGCAGGCACCAGAATTGATCGTGGCCCGGCCTCGGTATCAGTTGCAGATAATGGTGGTGGATGATCACGGGGTCAATCGCCAGGTATTGCATCAACAGTTGAGTTTTCTTGGCCATGAAGTCTGCGAAGCGGAAAATGGTCAAATGGCGTTCGAGCGCTGGAGCGAGCATCCTTTCGATATCATTATCACTGACTGCCACATGCCGGTGATGACTGGCGCCGATCTCACACGGGCGATTCGGCAAACCGAACGTGATAGGGGTCTGGAAGCTACGGTGATCATCGGGTTGACTGCGGACGCTCAGCCAGAGGAGATTGACCTGTGCATCCAGGCCGGTATGAACGATTGCCTGATAAAGCCGCTCGGCCTGGACGAGTTGGACGCTCGTCTACTGGAGCTTCAACCAGGGGCCGAGTCGGATACTCCACAGTTGGCGCATTCTCGGGCAGAGCCGTTGATTTTGGCGCCAGGAGAAATACAGGTGGTCGATCTGGGCCCGCTGGAGCTTTTGATCAGCGGTGAGCCGGTGAAGTTTCGCCATATCCTTGACGAGCTGATCAAGAATAATCGCAAGGACTGTCAGGTATTGAGCGCTTTGTTGCACGTGGGGGACACCGAAAGTCTGAACCAACTTGCGCATCGAATCAAAGGTGCCGCACGTGTGGTCCATGGTGACCAGTTGGTTGATCGTTGCCGTCACCTGGAGGTGGTGTGTCTGGATTCAAAGAGATCGCCTGAGCAACTCCAGCATGCGGTGGCGGAGGTTGAAGCAGCCATAGTTATCCTGGAAAAAGCGCTGTTGCACAGCTGATGGGAAACTGTAATTGCCAGTGTTTACCGATGCAGTCGGGTCAGGTTTTAGCACATGAACGAGTAATTCGCCCGCACTCGCTTATTCAATCGGGACCGAGGCGGCACTCCGGCCGTACTGTTCGAAAACCGAGGCATTCTACGACCTAAATCTTGGCCGATATTCGTCGGTTGTGAGTTGACTGGTGAGCGGGGGGAGGTTGGGACGTCTTTTCGGGCGGACTCATACCCTGTTGATCCTGTGGAAATGACACTGCCAGCTTGATGATCGTTCATCCATTGGCTTTGGGTAGAATCCAATAGCCTTGCTTAGGATTACCCCTTTTTCCTCTCTTGAAATACCCCAAAAACAAGTCCAGAATTGAGTCTTTTCCTGCTTCGGAAAGAAAACAAATCCCTTATATTTCAATGGGTCGGATGCCAGATGCGAGTCTCGTTTCCCGCTCCATATTCAACGAAAACGCCGATCAGAAATGATCGGCGTTTTTGTTTGTGCTGAATTTGGCCAGATACGGTTTTGCCGCGTTCAAACGGCCGCATGGGCTTGCGGCCTTGGCATAAAAAATCGGGCAAACAGTTCGGACTGCGATTTGATATTGAGCTTGCTGTAGAGGTTGCGGCGGTGAACTTTGATGGTTTCAGTCGACAGCGCCAGCTTCCCGGCGATTTCCTTGTTGGAAAAACCGCTGAGCAGCAACTTCAGCACGTCTTTCTCGCGTGCTGTTATTTGTGTGCCCAACTGGGTCAGCACCTCAGTCCATGGGGCCGGTTCGGCGATGTTCTTTTGTGGGTCAATTTCAAAGCACATGCGTTGATGCATCATTGCCGTCACCCACGGCTTGATCATGTCCAGTAGCGTGACTTGCGCCTGGGTGAAGCGCACGTTACTGCCAAACGACATGCACAAGGTTCTGTCGGCATCGAGTTGCACGTTGTACTGCGCCTCATCGACCGAGATGTATTGCGCGAAATATTGCTGGTAGTACTCGGTTTCAAGAAAGTGTTCCGGCGCAATATCGAGCAGATGGAAGAACCCGCTCTGCGGGTTTTCCCGATTAGCGATATAAAACGGGTCCAGCAGGTAAAGACCTTTCACATACCGATGAATAAAGGCATCCACTTCTTCGCTGTCCGCCACCTCCGGCAGGCTGATCACCCGCACGGCGTGATCGCTGAAAACCAGCACAACCCAGTTGTCTATCTGCACATATTCATTCAATACGCGAATCAATGAGCTCCAGAACTCTGGTCGATCAAGCTGCATGATCAGTTTGCCAACCGATCGGTGCCAAGCCAGGTTGTGAAGGTCAAGCGACATGTTCTACCCCTTTAGGGTTAGGGATTTGCAGGCCGGAGCTAAGTACTTGTAGGTATTTACTATTCGACAACGCCCGGTATATTCACCCCGAGCTTACGATAGCCATGAAGGCGCTTCGGGTAACAGGGATAGTCATATGAGTCGATCACACTTGCGAGCTATTTTTTTAGCCTCGCTGCTTGGCGCCGCCATCAGCACGCCGGCCAGCGCCGCGCAATCTTCGGTGTATCTGTATAACTGGTTCGGGTTTCTCGAGCCGCAAACCCCGAAGGAGTTCCAGCAGGAAAGCGGCATCAAGCTGCATATGGATGCCTTCGACAGCGCCGAAACCATGCAGAGCAAAGTCATGGCCGGGCGCACCGGTTATGACCTGGTCGTGGCTACTTCCAATGTGCTGCCCGGCCTGATCAAGGCGGGGGTGTTGCAAGAGCTGGACCGCTCGCAACTGAGTAATCTGTCGCATATCGATCCCGATATCCTGTCTCTGTTGGCGGTCAATGACCCTGGTAATCGCTACGCCGTACCCTACGTCTGGGGCACCACCGGCATTGGCTACGATGTGGACAAGGTCAAGGCCGCCCTGGGTGATAACGCCCCGGTGGACAGCTGGGATCTGATCTTCAAAGAAGAAAATATCAGCAAGCTCAAGGCCTGTGGCGTGGCCATGCTCGACTCGCCCAGCGAAATCATTTCGATCGCCTTGCACTACCTGGGGCTGCCCAGCAACAGTACCAACCCTGAGGATTACCAGAAGGCCCAGGCCCTGCTGCTGAAAATCCGTCCCTACGTGCTCTATTTCGATTCCTCGCGAATCGACACCGATTTGGCTGACGGCAATATTTGCGCAGTTGTAGGCTGGGCCAATGGTGCGCTGGCTGCGCAGGCGATCAATGAAAAATCCAACAGCGGACGCAAGATTGCCTACAGCCTGCCTCGAGAAGGCGCATTGGTCTGGTCTGAAAACTGGGTACTGCTCAAAGACGCTCGGCACCCCAAGGCTGCGCTGGAGTTCATTAATTACATGCTGCGCCCCCCGGTGATTGCCAAGACTTCCAACTACATGCTCTATCCCAACGCCAATAAAGATGCCACGCAGTTCGTCGAGCAGAAGTTGCGCGATAACCCGTGGATTTATCCCGATAAAAAGACCATGGCCACGCTGGTTCCGCTTGAGCCGTTGCCGTTGAAGGCGGAGCGTATTCGTACCCGGGTCTGGACCAAGGTCAAGAGCGGTACGTGAGTGTAGGCCTATTGGGCGTTTGACCCAGGGGCCGGGGAGGGCAACAGCATGCGCCAAGGCGGTGATCAGTGCTATTTGGAGTCAGACGACTACAAAGCGTACAAAGAGATTGAAGAGCAGATCGGCCTCTGCACGCCGGAACAAGCCTGGGCCATGTATTACGTCTCGACGGGCATGGTGCGAGAAAACATCACCCTGGCGGTGATGGAGCACATCGGCAGGGGGAATCGCGCATTGTTGCTTGAATTCCCCGACCTGGTACGGGTCAGGGGGCGAGACTATGAGCCCGGAGCACTCGCGTCCAACTGGCCTTTGTTGCGCAGGCATCGTGGATAACGCCCTGCGCAGCGCCTATGCAAAGCAAAGCTTGATCGCAGGATATCCATGTAAGGCATATTGCACTGGCTACGGCGCTGGGGCTCGTTGGTCGTCTCATAGCCAGCCAGGTGGATAAGGGTGGGCTCGATAGAAGCGACGTAGGGCGAGCACGTCTCGCTCGACGGTTTTTTTTACCCAAGCCTGATAAGCCGCTTGCACTGTCATTTCGCCAGCCGGCCAGGACCGACAATCGATAATCGCCGAGGCCGCCTGCATGCCGGATATCAATGCCTTGATCACGCCGTGAGAGGCGCACGGGTCCAGCGTCGCAGCGGCGTCACCGACTAGAAAATAACCGCTCCCGGCTGTCGTGCGGCACAGTCGCCACGAGACATCTGCTCCGCGAATCCGGCCGATCATCCTCAGTGGCTCCAATGCCTTGGGTATCAGGCGGTGCGGCACGTCTTGAGCAAACGCCAGTTGGGTCCAGTGCAGGCAGGTTGGGCTGATACGGGCAATCTAGTGCCAGCCGTCTGAGTGGGCAAACAGCCCGAGTTTTTCATCCGGCAGGTTGCTGTCTTCGCAGTAGCCGTAACGTGCGACCAACCGCGGTGAAAAACGGCGCAAGGGTATTTTCAATTGGCGTTGCAGCCAGGCGTGATGCCCAGTGGCATCTACTACAAATTGCCCGGTCCATTGTGCTGCTTGCGCCTGGACGCCTTGAACACGACCTTGCTCCAGCAATACCCGGCTCGGATGTCTGAGATGAACGATCTGCACGCCCAGATTGCGTGCCTGTTCAAGTAATTGCTGGTCGAGTAACGCTCGCGGAATCTGGAAGCCCCTCCATTGCTCGTCGCCACTTGCGCTGAATGCCTGGAAACGAGGCGGGCCATCCCAGTGAACCCAATGGCCCGTGTGGCGGTGGCAGTTCTGGGGGGGGATCCCCAGTTGGCGCAGCAGCGGCTCAACGCCAGGGTGCAGTGTTTCTCCCGGCCGGTGTCTGGGAAAACTGGTCTTCTCCAGCAGGACTACCCGTAGCCCTCGCTGTGCGCAGTGGATTGCTGCAGCGCAGCCAGCCGGGCCGCCGCCGACAACAACGACGTCAAAGTGACTCATCGAGGTGTCGCCAGGGCTCCCCGTCCCGGCGGATAAGCAGCGCGTCCTGGCTCATATACAGTTCGATCTCTTGCTCTATTTCCACATGACGAAGTTTGAAGTCATGCGCTGGGGTGCTGATCGCGCCGTGTTTGTAAAGCCTGTAGTACGCCACCTCGCCTTCCAGTCGCAAACCGGCCTCTTGCTGTGCGACGTCGAAAGCTTCGTCCGGTAATTGCACCTGAAAAAACGACAGCAGCGGCCAGCGTTTTCGTTGCTCGCTGTCTGAGCCCGCACCGACTGCTTGATAGGCGCGGCGCATGCCCAGGACACGCTGATGGTACTGCCTGGTGCTGGTCTGCCCGGTCGCGGCCAGTGAGATCCGGCCATCCAGCGCGGCCTGGGTGTAGTCGCCGTATTCATAAGCCTGGTATTGAACCAGCGTGCGCCCCTCCAGTTCGATCAGTGAGGGGCCGCTACGCCCATCCCAGGCAGGCTGGTCTAGCAGGCCGATTTCGTTGTCAGTCAGCGGGATGACCGTAGCAGAGACATTGCGTGGTTCGAACGTACGGGTTGAATCAGGCGCCACCCCTGGCCAGTACGAACCCAGCGCAGCACAGATGCGTGCATCTTCCGTGAACGGGCTGGCTAACTGATAGCCACACAGCATATTGGTGAATGGGGCATCTACCAAACCACGGCCGACTTCCCAGCCAGGCCCGAAGACGCCGCTGGCGAAATCCGGCAGGCAGGATTGTCGCTGGGCATAGGCCGCCGGATGTCCGGGGCTTGGAGTCGTGGACGTTTGGGGGTGTGAGACGATCGCAGTGGCGCCGCGGTCTTCAGCGGAAAAATAACCGCCCCTGAGCGATTGATTGATGAAAAACCGCACATCGGACAGTGGGTTGACTCGCGTGTGCCATACCTGCGGACAGGGTGGGGTAGGACAAGGAAAAACCTGCGGGTCGCTGGACCATTGCTTGAGTTCCCGTTGTCCACACAACGGGTAAAAATCCGGTGCTCCGATAATCGAATAGGCGGCGATGCTCTGCAGTTCCAGTGCTGGACAGAGTGCGCGCACCCAGCCATCGGCCATTGCGTCCTGATAGTGTAAGGCTCGGTAGCCTCCGGCCTTGACGATGGCATCGACATCCTCACGTTGATTCAGGTCTTCAATCGAGCCGTCGTCACGCACATGATGGCGCCCATGCACCAGGCCGCCGGTGCCTGGGGGCATCATGAAGGACAACGGTCGACCTTGGTAGTGAGCCAGCTGCACCAGCCGCTCCTTGGCGTTGGGCACCAGCAAGCCTGGTGCAAAGCCATCGATATCCGCCCAATGACATAACCCCTCGGTAATGACGAACGGTGCGTTGAGAATGTCAGGCTCTTGCCAACCGGTATTGCGAAAGCGTCTGTGGATTTGACCGATCTTTTCATTGACCTGGTGATTGACCAACTGAACGCTCAGGTCCATACCCGCCACGCACTCATCGCCATCGAATACCTTATGCAAGGGCACCCAGAACTCAAGATCATGGTCGATGGATTGAGCATTCATCGGGCCGAACCGCTCGGGCTGACCCACATGCCGTGCCGCTATGAACGCGCCGTAGCGCGCCGGGATAACGCGCATTTGATTGGGCTGGTCCTCGACAAAGGGCAAAAAGCCCCTGCGTTGCGGGTCATACAGCGCTGGCGCCGTACCGACCCGGGCGATTCCGGTGCGGGAAAAGCACAGGTCGGCCTGGCGCCCATGCACGGTCTCGGGGCAGGGGCGGTATTCATAGGCAAACACGGCAATCGCCAGCTCTGCATCACCGGCGGCCAGCCGCAAAACCTCCATGCTGGGAGGATTGGCACCGTAGACATAATTAAGGATGTGTTCGGTTTCAGCAGGGGTAGGGAAGGCTGTGAGTGCACTGCCGTTGATTCCGAGGTTCACATTCGGCGAGGCGAATGCATGAAACAGCAGGCTGGCGGCCGGGTGCCCAGGCTCGACGCCACGTACGCCATCGGCCGAAAAGTCCTCAAAGCCGGGCTGGGTACGATCGATGAGCAGGGGTTTGGCGAGTTCATCGCGCAGGGTTGTCGAGGTTATGTCCAAGCCATGGTGCAGCAACAGATCACGCCAGCCGGTGGGAGCCAGGCGTGTGCAGGCGCGTTCGACAGCATTGATCAGCGACATCCCGAGTGCTCCGACAGGTTCAGAGGCCAGGGTACGTTAAAGGGGGCGGCGCGGTAACTGACCGAACGGCTAGGTAAGCGGGAAAGGAGCCGTTGCACCGGGCCATCACGCGTTCAGCGCCTATCCATCGCTTTCATAGCCTGCGCCAGCCGTTGTGTTGCGTGATGGATCTCATCCCTGTCCAGGGAGGCAAAGCCCAGGCGCAGTGCGTTTTCCGCTTGGTCGCTGGGTGAAAACTGACGACCGCTGCGTACCACCAGCCCATGCTCCAAGGCGGTGTGCACCAAGCGATCCACGTCCAGGCTATCCTCGAAACGCACCCAGAGCGCCAAGCCACCTTCGGGCTCGCGTATCTGTATGCGCTCACCGAATGCCTGGTCCAGGCAGTCGCGCAGCACGGTGCGGCGCGCCCTGTATTCCTTCGAAACGCGGCGCAGGTGTTTTTTCAACTCACCGTGATTGATCAAGTCCGCCAGCATGGTCTGTGCGACCGCATCGGCATCGCCCAGCATCAGTGCGGCATTGCGCTGCAGGGCTTCAATCACTTGCGTGGGGGCCACGATGTAACTGCAACGAAACGTCGAGCCCAGCACCTTGGATAACGAGCCGATATAGATCACATGGCGCTGGCCGCGGTCACTGGCCAGCGGCAGGTAAGGGCGGCCGCTGAAGTGATATTCGTGGTCGTAGTCTTCTTCGATCACGCAAAAGTCATGTTGCGCGGCCAATGCCAGCAAGTGTTGTCGACGTGCGGCATGCAGGCTCACGGTGGTGGGAAATTGGTGGTGGGGCGTGAGGTAGATCAGGCGCACCGTGTGCTCGCGGCATAAGCGCTCGACCTGGTCGGTGCGGCAACCTTCATCGTCGATGTCGACCGTGACCAACTGCGCGCCGAGCTTGCGGAAAATTTCCCACGCCGGCGGGTAGCTCAAACGCTCCACCAGTACCACGTCGCCAGGCTTGATCAGCAGGCTGGCGCTCAGGTACAGGGACATCTGCGTGCCTTGGGTCAGGCAAATATTTTCGGCAGTCACTGTCAGCCCGCGGTTATTGCGCAGCATCTCGGCCAGGGCGCAGCGCAACTGATAGCCGGTGCCCTCACTGCCGTAGCGCACCGTGTTGGAGGCGAAGCTGTTACGCAGCGCATGGCGATAGTAGCGATGCAACACGGCCTGGGGCAGCAAGCGGTGGTCGCTGGTGCCATTGTCGAAGAACAGCGCACTGTGCCGATGCTGAAGCGCGACCACCTGGGCGTTATGGGTGAAATACGGTACCAGCTGCTGGTCCAGCAGCAGTGGGGCGAAAGACGGTTGCACCGCACAGGGCAAGGGCTTTGGCGCCAGTTGCGCATTGACGAATGTGCCGCGGCGCGGCTCGCTGATCAGCCAGCCTTTGGTCATCGCTTCTTCATAGGCCAGGATCACCGTCTTGCGGTTGACGTCGAGCATTTGTGCCATTTCCCGTGTGCCCGGCAGCAACGTCCCAGGCGGCAGGCGCCCTTCGACAATCGCGGTGACCAAGCCTTCGGCAATCTTGCGATAGGACGCCTGGCGGGTGTCGTCGTCAAGCTTGAGCAGGGGGCGCCATTTACGCAACTGGACCATCTGAAGTATCCAAAACTGGAGGTTTTAATGGTCCTAGTCTAGCGTAACAATCCAGGCCTCACTTACCCCGAGGTCTTTATGAACACACGCCATGTCATTGAACTGTCTCCCTCGGGAAAAACTTTTGAGACCGGCGACGAACTGTTGCTCGACGCCATGCTTGCCAGCGGCCTGGCCGTGCCGTTCTCGTGCCGCCGCGGCGCGTGCGGCTCCTGCAAGGTGGTGGTCGCCGCAGGTGAGTACCGGGCCAAGCGCCTGGCGCCGGATGCGCCGGCGCCGTGTTACCCCCTGGCCGCCAATGAAATGTTGCTTTGCCAGAGCCATGCCTGCACCGACATGCGCCTGGAGATTCCCGGCTGGTCCCTGGACACACCTGCGTTGGTCGTTGGCGCTCAGGTTATTGGCAAGCGCGCGCTCGGGCCTGATGTCATTGAGTTGATGCTCAAGCCCGATACACCGTTGAAGGTGCGAGCTGGCCAATACCTCAAGTTCCACCTGGCAGACGGCGACACGCGTTGCTTCTCGGTTGCCAACCTGCCAACAGAGGACGAGGGGCGTTTGGTCTTCCAGATTCGTCGGGTGCGCGGCGGGTACTTTTCCGAGGGCGTACTGGATGGCTTGGCCGTGGGCGCGCGGATGCAATTGGAAGGACCGTTTGGCGCCTGCACCTGGCAGGACGATGACGCAGCGCCCGTCGTGCTGTTTGCCACGGGTACCGGTTACGCGGGCATCAAGCCGATCCTGTTGACCGCGCTCAAACGCAATGTCGAGGTGACGTTGTATTGGGGCGGCGCGCAGTCAACCGACTTTTATGACGGCGCCTTTCTGGATGAATCGATGCTTGAGCACCCCCGTTTTCGCTGGCATTCGGTGCGATCATCCGAGGGGCGGGTGCAGGAGGTTGCATTGAGCCACGGGCATCATTGGGAGGCGACCCAGGTCTATGCGTGTGGTAACGGCCCCATGCTTAGCCAGGTGCGTGCCCATTGCGTCGAGGCGGGGTTGCCGAGCCATCGGTTTGTCGCGGAGGCGTTTGTCGCCAGTGGCCGGTCAAGCGCGCAAGCGGTGTCGCTGTCGTTCGACCCGATCTGGGAAAAAGTCGGCCCGCGCTATTCCCTGGACGGGATGTTGGCGGCGCGAGAAAAATCCATACGCGCCCTGGCGGCCATCGCCAGCCGGTTGACGGTCGGCATGACCACCAGCGAAGCCCTCGAGATGGCCGCCCAGCAACTCACGGCCATGGGCGCCTCGCACACCTGGCACCCGACTTACATTCGCTTTGGCCCCGACACCATCCGGCCCTCCCGCGAAGGTGTTGATCGTCAGCGCAAACTGCGCGCCAGCGATATCGTCGTGGTCGACCTGGGGCCGGTATGGGACGGCTATGAAGGCGACTACGGCGACACGTTCATCTTCGGTGAGTTGCCGCTGCATCTGGCGTGCAGGACTGCGTTGCATGAGGTGTTCGATGAGACCCGCCAAGCGTGGCTGCGTGGGCTGACCGGGCGCGAGCTCTACGACTTCGCCGAACAGAGCGCCGTGTCGAAAGGCTGGAGGCTGGCACGCAATCTGGCGGGGCATCGCCTTGCGGATTTCCCCCATGCCTTGTTCGAAAGCAAGGAGTTGGCTGACCTGGAGATCCCACCGAGCGAAATGGCCTGGGTGCTGGAGATCCAGTTGTGCCATCCCACTGAGCCAGTGGGTGGGTTCTTTGAAGACATGCTGATGTTGCAAGCCTGAAGAGCCTGCCATTGCTGCCGAGAATTGTGCTTGTCGCGATAGCCCTGCCAACCGAGATCAACCCAGCACTGCCGATCCCCTGTGGGAGTTGTCGAGCTTCAGCGAGGCTGCGAAAGCGGTGGTTCAGGCGATGAAAATGTTGCCTGTGCCGCCGCCATCGCAGCCTCGCCGGGGCTCGACAGCTCCCACATTTGGGCGGTGTTGTTGTCAGGAGTTGTGCTTGGCGCGATGGTGCTGCCAAACGAGATCAACCCAGCACTGCCGATCCCCTGTGGGAGTTGTCGAGCTTCAGCG
>NZ_SPKP01000027.1:102468-153786 GCF_023127835.1 Pseudomonas sp. B329
TGCGGTGTTGTTGTCGGGAGTTTTGCTTGGCGCGATGGTGCTGCCAACCGAGATCAACCCAGAACTGCCGATCCCCTGTGGGAGCTGTCGAGCTTCAGCGAGGCTGCGAAAGCGGTGGTTCAGGCGATGAAAATGTTGCCTGTGCCGCCGCCATCGCAGCCTCGCCGGGGCCCGACAGCTCCCACATTTGGGCGGTGTTGTTGTCGGGAGTTGTGCTTGGCGCGATGGCCCTGCCAACCGAGATCAACCCAGCACTGCCGATCCCCTGTGGGAGCTGTCGAGCTTCAGCGAGGCCGCGAAAGCGGTGGTTCAGGCGATGAGGATGGGTCAGAGCTTCGGCAACTGCCCGACGCGGCCCATCATTTCAGTGACGATCTGCAGGTCCAGCAGGAACTGCTCAACCGTTTTGAACTCACTGTCGGTGTGCCCGGTGTACTTCTCTTCCGGACGGGCCAGGCCAAATTGCACCCCGTTGGGCAAGTCGTGCACCGAGGTTGCACCGGCCGAGGTGCCGAACTTGTGCGGCATGCCCAGGTTTTCCGTGGCGACCGCCAGCAAGGCTTTGACCCACTCACCTTCAGGGTTGCGGTACATCGGTGTATCCAGCGAATAGGCGAAGCTCACGTTGACCTTGGCTTGCTGGTTCCAGGCATTCAGTTTCTGTTCGATCTGTGCCTTGAGTGCCTCCGGGGTTTTACCCTTCGGCGCCCGCAGGTTCACCGCCAGCTTGAAGGCTTTGTCATCCAGGCCGACAAAGGTCGGCGAGGTGGTCAACGGCCCCATGAAGTCATCGGCGAAGCCCACGCCCAATTTGCCGCCCAGGTAATCCAGGCCCCAGTTGTCCGCTGCATAACGCGCCGCATCAGTGATGTGGTTGTGCTTGAGGGCAATCTTGCCGTCGACGCCGTGGATCAGTTCCAGCATACGAGCCACCGGGTTGACCCCGGTTTCGGGTTCGGAGGAGTGGGCGGATACGCCGGTGACAGTGAGTTTGACGTCCTTGCCATCGACCTTGGCGCTGACCTGGAAATTGCCGCCGTTGCGCTTGGCATAATCATTACCGGCCTGCTGCAGGCTGGCCGCTAACTCAGCAGGCTTATCGCTGACCAGCGTAGCGACCGAAACCGATGGAATCTGGTTGGTGGCCTTGCCGCCGGTCATTGCGATGATTTCTGCGCCTGTGCCTTCACCTTTGCGCACCGGGAAGGTCGCCATGACGGTGCCCGAGCCTTTCTCGGCGATCACCACCGGGTAGCCGCCATCCAGCGCCAGGTTGTATTGCGGCACGGGGTTGCGTTCGAAGTAGTAGGGAATCGCGTCACCGGCGGTTTCTTCGGTGGTGTCCACCAGCAGCTTGAACGTGCGCGCCAGCGGCAGTTTTTCTTCCTTGATCACCTTCATGGCATACATCGCCACGACGATGCCGTTCTTGTCATCTTCGGTCCCACGGCCATACATGCGGTCGCCGATCAGCGTGACCTTGAACGGGTCGAGCTTGGTGCCATCTTGCAGCACCCAGTTTTCCGGCGTGACCGGCACCACATCGGCATGGGCATGTACGCCGACGACTTCATCACCGCTGCCTTCCAGGGAGATTTCGTACACACGGTTATCGACATTACGGAAGTTCAGGTTGAAGGATTTGGCCAGGGCCTGGATCTTGTCGGCGATCTTGAGGAATTCCGGGTTTTTGTACTGTGGCAGCCCGTCTACGTTGAAGGTCGGAATCTCCACCAGTTCGCGCAAGGTTTCCAGGGCAGCCTTGCCGTACTTCACACGGGTGTAGATACCGAGCAGGCGATTGATCTCGTTCTGTTGCTCGGCGTTCAGGGTTTTGTTGTCGAGAAAGGCGCTGATAGCCGGGCCGACGTCAGCCGATTTACCCAGCTCGCCCTTGGCCAGGTTGCCGAGGAAGCTGCGGAAATCGGTGACCGATGTCTCGCCGAAGCTCTTCACAATCGCCGCGCTTTGGTCTGCGCTGATGTTGGCGAAAGCGGGGGTTGAGAGTGCCGAAAGGCTAGCCGCGAACAGGGTGGCAACGGCCAATTGCTTGAGTGGAAAGTGCATTGTTTAAGGCATTCCTTTGCAGGTAGTGAGTAGGGTGTTTCTGACAGGTAAGTCGGAAACATTTCCACACACTACCACTACTCAGGTGCCCAAGGTCAATGCTGGCCAGGATGGGGCTCAGGGTATTCATCCGTCACGCTCAAGGCTCTGGCGTAGGGCCCGTCCCACAGTTGCTCATGCAATTGCCCTACACGCCTGGCCATCGCTTCACTGCGCATCACCACCTCCAGATTGCGCGAGTTATCCAGGTAACCGCCCAACCAGTTGCTGGTGCCGATCCACGCCACTTGCCCGTCGATCTCCATGGTCTTGCTGTGGATCACTCGGGCATAAGGGATAAAACCTTGCTTGGCTTCGGGCAGGGTGACGATCTTGATTTCGACGTTGGGCAATACCGCCAGGCTCTTGAGGTAGGGCAGTTCCAGCTTGTCGGTGTTCCAGTTGGACACCATCAGTTTGATCGACACCCCACGGGCAGCAGCGGCACGCACGGCGTTGTCGATCACCGCGTAGTACGGGCGGGTTCGATCAGGCCCGTAGGACAGTGGCGCGTAATCGAGCAGTTGCACACGCACTTCTTTTTTGGCTTCGCCCAGCAGGCGTGGCAGTTCCAGCTGTGAGTCGCCTACGCCTGGCGGGTTGTAGCGTTGCGGGCTGGCCACCAGGTAGTTGCCGGTACGCAAGGGAACTTGGCCGGGGGCGGGCAGCGGTACCGGTTGTTTATCGGCGAGCGCGGCCTGGGCTTGCCAGTCTTGATCGAAGATCGCCTGCACCTGGCCCACGACGGCTGCGTCACTGATACGCAGCCCGGTTTCGTGGATATGTTCCAGGGAGCGCCAGTCGAAATTCTGGCTGCCGATAAACGCCTGCGTGCCATCCACCAGCAGGTATTTGGCGTGGATGATGCCGCCGCTCAGTTGCCCGTAGGGCAGCACCCGCAAGGTCAGGTTGGGGATCGCACGCAGGCGTTCCAGGGTGGCAGCTTCCGACAGCCTGAGGCCTTTTTCTTCCAGCAAAAAACGAATTTTCACGCCGCGCTTGCCGGCAGCCTCAAGGCGTTCGATGACCGTGTTCATCACCGAGCCGGGATGGTCGACGGCGTAGAACTGGCCGATATCAATGCGGCTCTTCGCACTGTCGAACAGCTCGATCCATACCGGGCCAGTCTGGCGCAAATCGGCGGTGACCAGGGCGGTATCCACCGGCACGGTGTGCACCAGCTCAAACCCCGGAATGGAAAAGTCCGCCTGGGCCAGCGGACTGAGCAACACGCCGGCGAGGCTGGCGATACGCAACTTCATCGAAAGGGACATAGGCGTCTCATCGGACAAAACAAAGGGGCGGGCGTATTACGCGCCCGCCCGACGGGTCACGCTGTGCGGCTGTGCAGGGAGGTCGGTACAAGGTGCGGCACTTCGCCTTGTACGCGGGCTCCGCTGGCCGCGCGGATCAACAGGATCTTCAACTGGTCGTTGATGCGTTCCAGGCTGTCCTGGAAAAAGTTGTGGAACACCACGCAGAACAGCGCGATGGCAATACCCAGGCCGGTGGCGAACAAGGCCGTGCCGATACCACCGGAAATCTGCCCTGGGTCGGAAACACCCGCCGTGGCCAGCGCCTTGAAGGTGTCGATAATGCCGAGGATGGTACCCAGCAAGCCCAGCAGCGGGGCGGCGGTGGTAATGGTCTCGATGATCCACAGGCTGCGGGCCAGCGGGGCGCGTGTCTTGAGGTATTGGGTGTCGATTTCGTCGTCCAGGTCCTTGCGTGAACCGTTGGAGGCTTTCTGCGCCAGCACCGGCAGGATCATGTTCAGCGGCAGGCTGTCGCGACGGCTCAGGTTTTCCGGCAGGTCACGCTCGCTGTGCACGGGGGCGCCGAGGGCGTCGATCAACGCCCGAGCCTGGCGGCGCACGTAGGCAAAGTAGATGCCGCGTTCGATGGCGATGAAGATCGCAATGGCCATCGCTGCGTACATCACATAGAAGGTGACGTCGTGGAGCAGGTTCATATCCATGCTGGTGTTCCTCTTGGGTCAGTCTTAGAAATTCGCTTCCAGCGAAACCGTTACGGTGCGGTCCAGGCCAACGATGTAGGCCGGGTCGCCATCGCGAAAACCGCTGTAGCTGGCCGCGTTGGTCTTGGTGGTGTACACGCCGTCCAGGTACTTCTTGTCGAACAGGTTGTCGACGTTCAGGCGCAGGGTCGCGTCCTTGACGACTTTCTTGTCCACCGGCAGGTAGATACCGGCGCCAAGGTTGAACACGGTGCGTCCGGAAATGGCTTCGTCGTTGGTCAGGTCGCCATAGAGCTTGCTGGTGTACTTGCCGCCGAAGGTGCCGTAGAAGCGCCCGTCGTCGTAACCAACGTTGGCCGCCAGCATGTTCTTGGGCACGTTGGCGAACTGCTTGCCGCTGGTGGGCAGCACGATGGGCTTGCCGGCGTTGTAGACGGTCAGGTCATCCTGCTGCTCGGCCTTGGTGTAGGTGTAGGAGGTGTAGTAGTTGAAGTGGTGGGGCAACTGGCCACTCCATTCCAGCTCCAGGCCTTTGTTGACCACGGAGCCCGCGTTGATGTCGGCAAAGTCGCCGTTGATGTCCCGGGACGAAACCTGGCGGTTCTTGAAGTCCATGTAGAACAGGGTGGCGGCCAGGGTCATGTCGTCGCCGCTGTAGCGCCAGCCCAGTTCATGGTTCCAGCTGGTTTCCGGTTCGGCGTCGATCGAGCCGGCGCCTTTGTCGTAGAGCACGTAGTTCTGCGGTACCCGCATGTTGCGCGACAGGCTGTAGAACAACTGGTCACGCTCGTCCAGCTGGTATTTCAGGCCGGCGTTGGGCAGCAGTTTGTTGTAGGTCTGGTTACGTTTTTCCGGGCGTTCGTTAAGGCTGCCATGGTTGGTGCCTTCACGCTCGACGTTCATGTAGGCCAGGCCGGCGATGAAGGTCCAATCCGGGTTGATGTACCAGGTGTCCTGGGCCCAGACCTTTTGCGCCGGGGTCACGGTGAAGCGGTCGCGCCCCTGGACCTGGTTGCCGTTGGCATCGACGATGGCGCTGTTGGAATCCGGCCAGGTATCCACTGGCTTGCCGTTGCTCTTTAGGGGAATGAACGGCTGGGTCTGGCTCTGGCGTGCGCGCTCGTACCAGTAGCCGAATTGCAGGCTGTGGTCGCCCAGGTCCCAGGTCAGTTTGGTGGTGATGCCCGGCCGCCAGGTTTGCGTGCGTGAAGGGCGGTAGTACACGCCGCTGTTCGGTGTGCCATCGGCGTTGTACTGGGCGGCGGTGGGCAGGTTGCCCAGATCGAACACGCCACCCTGGTTGGAGCCACGGTTGAGCGCATAGGCGGACGAGCCGACGCCGCTGCCGTTGCCCCAGTAGTAATACGGGATCACCGACAGCGCCAGGTTGTCGGCCAGTTTGAACTGGGTGTTGAGCACGGCGGTGAAGGTCTGGAACGGGTTCTGCGCCAGGGCGTAGTAGCTGTTGTACTTGCCGTTGCTGCCCACGCTCGGCGTGGCCGGGTAGGGATCGTACTTGCGGCCGTTCTGCTGGAACTGCGCCTTGGTCAACTGGCTGTAACTGTTGTTGTCCTGCTCGTGGTACTTGAGGATCAGGTTGGCGGTGTTGCCGTTGCCGGCGTCGAAGAAGCTGTTCCACTCCACCTTGTCCGCACGCACCGCGCCTGAGCCACGCCACATCTGCCCTTCGGTATGGGACACCGACAGCCAGTTGCTAAGACCGTTGATTTCACCGGTATTGAGGCGGGCGAAGGTCTTGCGCGTGGCGTTGCTGCCGACCACCTGTTTGACGAACGCGCCGGTTTCCTTGGTCGGGCGAATGGTCACGATGCCGATGTTGCCGCCGCTGGAACCAATGTGCGGGCCGTCGGATTCCGAAGCACCCTGGGTGACGAAGATCTGGTCGATGTTTTCCGGGTCGCCCAGCAGGTTGGAGTACAGCGCGTAGTTGCCGGAGTCGTTGATCGGCATGCCGTCCACCGACATGCCCACCTGGTCGGAGTTCATGCCGCGCATGGTGAAGCGAAAACCCGAGAGGCCGGTGTTGTCTTCACTGGAGATGTTCAAGCCTGGGGTGTACTTGAGCTTATCGATGGCATTGCCTGTTGCTGCCTGCTTGTCCAGTGCTTCCTTGGTCACCGTGGAGCGGCCCTTGATGCTTTCTTCCGGGACCATGTAACCGCCCCCTGCGCTCGCCTTGCCTTGTACCCCAATGGTGCCGACATCACTGTCGCTGGTCTCTGCCATGACCAGTCCCTGGCTCATGCTGGTCGCGGCAACGAGTGCCAGATGAATGCGGGTGAACTTCATCACTGTCGTCCTGATGTCGGGTGCTTATTGCACGCTGTAGTTGAAGGTGGCGGTGAAGCGCTGCTCATTGCGGCCCCCGAAGGCTTGTTCGGGGAACGGTTTGACTTGCTTGATGCGACGCAAGCTGTTGGTGGCGGCCCGGTTGAGCAACATGCTTGAGGCCTGAGTCTGCAAGCCGGAATCGAGCACACGGCCCTGGCGGTCCACCAGCAACCACACCACCACCTCGCCGCTGGGGCGTTCGAGCGACGCCTGGCGCCCGGTGGGGTACTGCTTGTAGGTGTCCAACTCGTTGCGCAAGCCTTTGAGGTAACCGCCTTCCAGGGCCTGGCCATCGACCTTCGGTGGCGCCGGTGGGGCGGGCGTCGGTGCCGTTTGGGCGACGGCGGCCGGGGCTGGCTTGGCGGCCACCGGTGGCGGCGTTGGCGCGGGCTTGGCGACCACGGGCGCCGGCTTGGGCACAGGTTTTGGCTTGGGTTTGGGTTCGGGTTTAGGCAGCGGCTTGGGCGGTGGCGGTGGCGCCGGCGCGGCCTCTTCCTCTTCTATTACCGGCGGTGGCGGTTCTTGTTCCACCACCGGTTCCGGTATGACTTCCGGTTCCGGCTCGACCAAGGCCAATTCGACCGCCGACTCGTCATACACCGGCTCGACCTTCAAGGTCTGGGACTGGATACCCAGTGCAATCAGCACCAGGGCGATCAGGGCCGGGACACTGCCCAGCAGCTGACGCGCACGAAACAGAACGTACATGATCAAGACTTACGCGTAGCAATGGACACGGAGGTGAAGCCACCCAGGCGCAGGGTGTCCATCACTTCCACCAGGCGCGAAACCTCTACGCCTTTGTCGCTGTTGACGATGATCGTCGACTTGGTGTCGGGCTTCTCGGCCGCCTTCAAGGCCGGCACCAGGGCATCCACCGTCAGGTCCTTGCCGTCCAGTTGCAACTGGCCTTCCAGGCCCAGGGTGAGGATGAATTTGTTTTGCGGTTTGAGCTGCTGCGAGCTGCTGGCGCTGGGCAATTGGGTCTTCATGCCGAGCGCGGGAATCACGTTCAGGCTCACCAGTACGAAAAACACCAGCAGGAACATCATCACGTCGATCATCGGGATCAGTTCGATGTGCGCCTTGCGTTTCTTGGGTTCGTCCCAGGTTCTCATTCCGTTACCCCGTTATTGAATTAGGGGCAACACGCTAGCAAGCAAAAATGACCGAATGGTTAACTTTAATTGACGGTTTAAAGGCTCTAGGACGGGTCTTTCAGAAAACTTACCGGTCAGTTTTGGCACGTAATGAAACTGACACTCGGGGCGTACATGCTTGAGAAATTTATCTTGAGAGCCAGCTTCCATGGACACAGCATTGCCTCAATTGACTACCCCGCGGCTGCTGTTGCGAGCACTGGAAATGCACCAGGCCCAGTTGCTTTTCACGCTCGCCAACGGCCCGAAAATTGCCGACAACACGGCGAATATTCCATCGCCCTACACTCTGGAAACCGCCGAGGATTTTATTGCAGGGATTGCCGATAAATACCGCACTGGTGAACTGCTGAACCTGGGGATGCATGTGCTGGGCACACACGAGTTGATTGGCATGGTCAGCCTGCGCATCAATGCTCGTCATCACTATGGGCACTTGGGGGGCTGGGTGGCGGCGCACTGCCGTAACCAGGGGTTCGCGGCAGAAGCGGCAAGCGCGGTGATGGACTTCGGCTTCGGCGAGCTGGGTTTGCAGCGCGTGGGCAGCCAGTGCTTTGGTCGCAACAAGGAATCGGCGCGGGTCATGGAAAAGATCGGCCTGCGCTATGAAGGCTGCATGCGCCAGGCGTTTCTAAAGAACGGCGTGTATGAGGACTTGCTCGGGTTTGCCGCCGTGCGTGACGACTGGGAGCGCTGTCTGTGAGCGGCGGGGTAGACCACAACCGGCGCCGGATACTTGGCGGGCTGGCGGTCGCTACCGCGTTTTCGATCCTCAGCCCGTTTGCGCGCAGTGCCGGGGTGGATTATCCGTTCACCCTCGGCGTGGCTTCCGGCGACCCGTTGCCGGATGGCTTTGTGATATGGACGCGCCTGGCGCCGTTGTTCAACGCCGCGGATGGCCGTGGCGGGCTGAGTCGCTCAGTGCCAGTGCGTTGGCGGGTGGCCAGCGATGCGGCGATGACGCGTATTGTGAGGCAGGGGGAGGTGCTGGCGACGCAGCGTTTCGCTCACGCAGTGCATGTCGAAGTGGCGGGGCTGGCGGCGGATCGGCCGTATTGGTACCAGTTTGAAGGGCTCGGTGCGCAGAGCCAGGTGGGCCAGTCCCGCACGATGCCGCCGCTGCAGGCCATGGCATCGGCCCGGCTGGGGTTTGTGTCGTGCTCGCACTGGGAGCGCGGTTACTTCAGTGCCTACCGACACCTTGCCGCGGAGCGGCCCGACCTGGTGTTTTTCCTCGGCGACTATATTTACGACAGCTCCTACGCGGCGGATTCTGGCAAGGTTTTTCGTTCTCACGGCAGTGGCAATGCGCAAAGCCTGAGCGACTATCGCAACCGCTACGCGTTGTACAAGACCGATCCGGACCTGCAAGCCCTGCACGCCGCCGCACCCAGCGTGGCGACCTGGGACGATCATGAAGTGCAGAATGACTATGC
The DNA here is from genome assembly GCF_023127835.1 of Pseudomonas sp. B329. NCBI lineage: Bacteria > Pseudomonadati > Pseudomonadota > Gammaproteobacteria > Pseudomonadales > Pseudomonadaceae > Pseudomonas > Pseudomonas sp. B329. The sequence goes on from NZ_SPKP01000027.1 coordinate 111,501, forward strand.
CAACCGCTGGTCCCAGGATCCCAAGGTTGCGGTGGCGCAGTTTCTCCAGCAACGGGCGGCGGCTTACCAGGCGTTTTACGAACACATGCCCTTGCGCGCCAGTAGCGTGCCCAAGGGCGCGGACATGCGTATTTATCGACGTCTGGACTACGGCCGGCTTGTACGTTTCCATGTGCTCGACGGGCGTCAGTATCGTTCCGAGCAACCGTGCATCGCAGCCAATGGCAGCCACCAGGGGCATGTTGTCACCACCCCTTGCAGCAACTTGCGTGACCCCGCCCGCACGTTGCTCGGCTGGCAACAAGAAGCCTGGCTGGACCAGGGTTTTGCCCAGTCGAAGGCGCAATGGAATGTGATCGCCCAGGATTTGCTGGTGGCGCCGCTGATCCAGCGCGATCTCACCAACCACAAGCCGGGGCGCTGGACCGATGGGTGGGATGGCTACATGGCTAACCGCTCACGGATGCTGGCGTCGATTGTGCGCAATCGCGTGAAGAACCCGGTGTTCTGGGGCGGGGACATTCATTCGTTCTGGGCCACTGACCTGCATGCTAACGCCGACAACCCGGACTCGGCGGTGGTTGCCACCGAGTTCGTTGGCTCGTCGGTGACCTCTGACGGCCCGCCCTATGACGCGTTCATGAAGATCATGCCGCTTAACCCCCATGTGAAGTTCTTCGACAGCCGCCAGCGCGGGTATGTGTCGGTGGAGTTGGCGGCCGACAGCATGTTGACGAATTTTCGGGCGATCAGTGACCCGCGTGACCCGGCGGCGACGGTGTCGACGTTGAAGTCGTTCGTGGTCGAGCCGGGCAGGGCAGGGGCGATTGCCGTCTAGCCTATTTCTCTGTGGCGCATCGGTCCACTGTGGGAGGGGGCTTGCTCCCGATAGCGGTGGATCAGTTACAGGTAAGCTGACTGACACACCGCTATCGGGAGCAAGTCCCCTCCCACATTAGTTTCAATTTCATAGCGCACCGACAATGCGCCCTTTTTCTCCGATAGCGCCAGGATCGTCACCTGGCCCAGCTCGCTCAACGCTTGCACATGAGTGCCGCCACAGGCGTAAGCCGGCAATTCACCGAAGCCGACTTCGCGGGTGCCTTCATCCAGCGTCATATGCCGTGGATAGTCAGCGGCGATCCATTGGTTGACCCATTGCTGGAGCGTTTGCGCATCCATGTCTTGCGCGCTTTGGCCACGGATAAAGGTGATCTTGCCTTCGCCCGGCCAGTGGTGGGCCTTGATCGGCATCCAGCCCAGACGTTCGCCGGCGTTGCCGATCAAATGGCCCGCCGAATGCAGGCGGCTGTGCAAGGCTCGACGCTGTGCGTCGACTCGTGCAATGACCGGTCCAGGTTCCAGAGGCCGGTCGACGTAATGCACCACCTGTTCGGCTTCCTGCACGACCCGCAGTACCTGGCTATCGCCGAGCCAGCCGGTGTCGAACGGCTGGCCGCCGCCTTGGGGATGAAAAATCGTCGACTGCGCAATCACGGCGAATTGCTCTTCGTGCGGGGTGCAACTGAGCACTTCCAGCTCGGCTGTCAGGTGGTCATGGGTAAAAAACAGGCGCTCGGTCATGGTCTACATCCGCATCAGGGTTCTGTGGGCAGTATAAATAGTGCGCAGATGAGTGATAATCCGCTCAATTATCAATGGACCTGTGCGTCATGAGCATCAATCTTCCTTTGCCGTTGTTGGGTGAAATGGCGATTTTCGTCAAGGTCGTGGAAACCGGCAGCTTCTCCGAAGCGGCGCGGCAACTGAGCGTCTCCCCCTCGGCGGTGAGCCGCAGCATTTCACGCCTGGAGCAAGCCCTGGCCACGCGCTTGCTGCAACGCACAACGCGCAAACTGCGCCTGAGCGAGGGCGGTGAAGAGGTGTTCAAGCGTTGCCAGGAGATGGTCAGCGCGGCCCGCTCGGTGATGGAAATCAGCGGCCAGTTCACCGATGAAGCCGAGGGCCTGGTACGGGTCAGCGTGCCCAAGGCGGTGGGGCGGTTCGTGGTGCATCCGCATATGCCGGAATTTCTGCGGCGCTACCCCAAGGTGGATGTGCAATTGATCCTTGAAGATCGGCATGTGGACCTGATCGACGACAATGTCGACTTGAGCATTCGTATCACTGACAGTCCACCTCCCGGCCTGGTCGGGCGCCAGCTATTGCCCATCGAACACCTGCTGTGCGCGACGCCGCAGTACCTGGCCGAGCATGGCACCCCAAGCCATCCTCATGATTTGCTCGAGCACAGTTGCATTTACCTGGGGGAAACGTCCGGCGATTCACGTTGGAAATTTCGCCAGGCCGGCAAGGCGGTGACGGTTGGCGTACGCGGGCGTTATGCAGCGAACCACACTGGGGTGCGGTTGGATGCGGTATTGCAGCATGTGGGGATTGGCAGCTTGCCGTATTTCACGGCGCGGCATGCGTTGGCGGCGGGCCAGTTGGTGCAAGTGTTGCCAGCGTGGGACTTTATTGCGTCTTACCATGGCGAGGCGTGGTTGCTGCATTCGCCAACGCGGTACTTGCCGCCGAAGTTGCGGGTGTTTATCGATTATCTGGTGGAGTGCATGGCCAAGGAGCCAAAGCTAAATGTGGGAGGGGGCTTGCCCCCGATAGCGGTCTGTCAGTCACCTTTACATTGACTGACCCACTGCTATCGGGGGCAAGCCCCCTCCCACATTTGAATCTCAGTGCTTGAAAAGTCAGTGCTTGCTCTGGTCCTGGGGCATGGCCAGCAGTTGCTTTTCCTGGTTCCAGTCGAACGGTTCGTCGTTCTGTTCGGCCTCATAGCGACGTTCTTCCAGGGCCTGGTACAGGTCCAGTTCTTCGTCGGGCATGAAGTGCAGGCAGTCGCCGCCAAAGAACCACAGCAGGTCGCGTGGCACCAAGTGGGCGATTTGCGGGTAGCGCAGGATGACCTGGCTCATCAGGTCCTGGCCCAGGTACTGGCTTTCGATCGGATCGATCGGCAACAGGGCGCGCAGTTCGTCGAAACGCTCCAGGAACAGCGAGTGGCTTTCCTCGGGTACCTGTTCGGCTTCGCCGACGGCAACCAGGATGCTGCGCAAGTGGTCGAGCAAGACGAGATGATCGGCAACGACGTTGGACACGAGATAAGTCCTCTAAAGCAAAAACGGGCGCGAGAGTATATGCCTCTCGCGCCCGTTTTTATATGACCGCCGGTATCAGCGGACTTTACCCTCAACCTGCATCAGCTCTTCCTTGCTGAAATCATCCACGTCAATCACCTTGCGCCGTGCCGCTTCGGCATCGCGCAGGGTTTGCGCTTCACCTGGTTGCAGCACGCCGGCATGCAAGGCGGCATCGATGGCAGACTCACCGGCAGTCGGTTTGACCTGCCCGCTTTTAAGCGCGGTATGCAGTTTTTTCTGCAACGGATGGCTGGCGCCGAGCAAATCGTAGGCATGTTGCAGAGCGCCTACTGGATCTTCCGCCGCTTGCGGTCGATAGCACCCGGCTAGCAGTTCTTCCAGGGTCGGGTCGCCCTTGGCACGACCGATTACCGCCGCCACTTCGGCATCCAGTGCATCGGAGGGCCCGGTATGCCGACGCCCGAACGGGAATACGATCACCCGCAGCAGGCAGCCGAGTACCTTGTTCGGGAAGTTGCTCAGCAGTTCATCCAGTGCGCGTTCCGATTCACCCAGGCTCTCTTCCATGGCCCAGGCAAACAGCGGCTCCAGATGGTCTGGCGAATCCAGGTCGTGATAACGCTTGAGCGCTGCGGACGCCAGGTACATATGGCTCAGTACATCACCCAGGCGGGCGGACAGGCGTTCGCGGCGCTTGAGCTCACCACCCAGCAGCATCATGCTCAGGTCGGCCAGCAGGGCAAATGCAGCCGCCTGGCGGTTCAGGGCGCGGAAGTAGCCCTGGCTCAAACGGTTGCCGGGGGCTTTTTCGAAATGGCCGAAGCCCAGGTTCAGCACCAGGGTGCTGGCGGCGTTGCTCACGGCAAAACCGATGTGTTGCATCAGCAGGCCGTCGAACTCTTTCAACGCCTGGTCATGGTCTTCGCGACCGGCCAGGGCCATCTCCTTGAGCACGAAAGGATGGCAGCGAATTGCACCCTGGCCGAAGATCATCAGGTTGCGCGAGAGAATATTCGCGCCTTCCACGGTGATGAAGATCGGCGCACCTTGCCAGCTGCGGCCCAGGTAGTTGTTAGGGCCCATGATGATGCCCTTGCCACCGTGCACATCCATGGCGTGGCTGATGCACTCGCGGCCACGCTCGGTGAGGTGATATTTGAGGATCGCCGACAACACCGAGGGCTTCTCCCCCAGGTCAACGGCATTGGCGGTGAGCATACGCGCGCTGTCCATCAGCCAGGCATTGCCGCCGATGCGCGCCAGGGCTTCCTGGATACCTTCGAAGGCTGACAGTGGCACATTGAACTGCTCGCGCACCTGCGCGTATTGCCCGGTCACCAGGCTGGTGAACTTGGCGGCGCCGGTGCCGACGGCAGGCAGGGAGATCGAGCGGCCTACCGACAGGCAGTTCATCAGCATCATCCAGCCTTTGCCGAGCATTTCCTGGCCACCGATCAGGTATTCCAGGGGAATGAACACGTCCTTGCCGGAGTTGGGGCCGTTCATGAAGGCAGCGCCGAGGGGCAGGTGACGACGGCCTATTTCTACGCCGGGCGTATCGGTTGGAATCAGCGCGAGGCTGATGCCCAGGTCTTCTTCTTCGCCCAGCAGGTGGTCTGGGTCATGAGCCTTGAACGCCAGGCCGAGCAAGGTCGCGACCGGGCCAAGGGTGATGTAGCGTTTTTCCCAGTTCAGACGCAGGCCGAGGGTTTCCTTGCCTTGCCATTCGCCTTTGCAGATCACCCCGGTGTCGGGCATGGCGCCTGCATCGGAACCGGCCAGCGGGCCGGTGAGGGCGAAGCACGGGATGTCGTCGCCACGCGCCAAGCGCGGAAGGTAGTGGTTGCGTTGTTCTTCGGTGCCGTAGTGCAGCAGCAACTCGGCCGGGCCCAGGGAATTGGGGACCATCACGGTGGACGCAAGGTCACCGCTGCGGGTCGCAAGCTTCATCGCAACCTGAGAGTGCGCATAGGCAGAGAAGCCCTTGCCGCCATACTCCTTGGGAATGATCAGGGCGAAGAATCCGTGGGTCTTGATGTGCTCCCAGGCCGCTGGCGGCAGGTCCATGGCTTGACCGATCTCCCAGTCGCTGACCATGGCGCAGAGTTCTTCGGTGGGGCCGTCGATGAACGCCTGTTCTTCTTCGGTCAATTGAACCTTGGGGTAGGCCAGCAATTTATCCCAGTCGGGGCGCCCGCTGAACAGTTCGCCGTCCCACCAGACGGTGCCGGCATCGATCGCATCGCGTTCGGTCTCGGACATCGGCGGCAGTACTTTCTGAAACCAGCTGAACAGCGGCTTGGTGAAGTATTGGCGGCGCAGGTCAGGCAGCAGCAACGGCGCGGCCACCACGGCGATGAGCACCCAGAAGATCAGCAGCAGCCAGCCCGGCGCGTGGCTCCAGGCGCCCATCGCCAGCAGGTAGACGGCGACCACGCCCAGGGCGGGCAGGGGGGCAGTTCGGCGGTGTGCCAGGTAGGCAATGCCGACCACCAGCACCAGTATCCACAACAACAGCATATGCAATCCTCCGTGAAACCAGGGGCGAAACCACCAGGGAGCTTAGTCCGCATCCGAACAAGCCGGGTGATCAGGGTGTTACAAGTTGTACTGGGGATACCCATCAGCAGGCGCCGACATTTGGCGTAATCGTCGTTATCTCTGTGGCAGGCCTGTCGTTAAACTCCAGGCTCACTTCGGAGATCAAGCTTATGAATGCGTACTTGAGTCCCAGCCGCTTCATCGATAGTGACCACCCTGCGGTGGTGGAGTTCGCCGAAAAACATCGCGGAACCCGCACGGATTTAAGTGACCAGGCAGTCAGTCTTTATTACGCCGTACGTGAGGCGATTCGCTACAACCCCTACACCTTCAGCCGCGACCCCAACACATTGAATGCCAGCTTCGCACTCGCTGCCGGCGAAAGCTATTGCGTGCCCAAGGCCACCTTGCTGGCCGCCTGCGCCCGTCACTGTGGCATCCCCGCGCGCATTGGCCTGGCAGACGTGCGCAACCACCTGTCCACACCGCGCCTGCTTGCCCTGCTCAAAAGTGACGTGTTCGCCATGCACGGTTATACCGAGCTGTACCTGAACGGCCGCTGGGTCAAAGCGACTCCGGCGTTCAATCAGCAACTGTGCGACGTGTTTGATGTGCCGCCACTGGAATTCGATGGCTTGCATGACAGTGTCTTCCACGCGTTCAATCGCCAGGGCCGTCGCTCAATGGAATATGTGGTGGATCACGGGCAATTTGCTGACGTCCCCGAGGCATTCTTTTTCGCGCATATCCGCCAGTGTTACCCGCACTTGTTTGCCGACAATGCACCGACCCTGCTGGGCGATCTGCAGGACGATTTAAGCCGTGGCTGATCCGGCGTATGCTGCTGCCTTCATCCAGCCAAGTTCATCCACAATAAGGCGCGGTCATGCTGAAAATCTGGGGTCGTAAAAATTCATCAAACGTCAGGAAAGCACTGTGGTGCGCCGAGGAACTCGGCCTGGACTATGAGGCAATTGATGCGGGCGGGGCTTTTGGTGTGGTCGACACCCCGCAATATCGGGCCCTGAACCCCAATGGCCGGGTGCCGATGATCGAAGATGGCGATTTTGTGCTGTGGGAATCCAACACCATCGTGCGCTACCTGTGCGCCAAACAGGCATCGGACTTCTACCCCAGCGACCTGCAAGCCCGGGCCAATGCCGAAAAGTGGATGGACTGGACCACCTCCACGCTCGCCGACCCGTTCAAGGCGGTGTTCTGGGGGATCGTGCGCACCCCGGCTGACAGGCAAAACTGGGACAGTATCAATGCCGGGCGCCAAGCCTGTATCGACGCGCTCAAAACCGTCGACCAGGCCCTTGCCGAGCAACCCTACCTGTCCGGTCAGGCGTTCGGCATGGGTGATATCCCTCTGGGTTGCTTCATCTATGCCTGGTTCGAGATGCCCATCGAGCGGCCGGCAATGCCCCATCTGGAGGCCTGGTACCAGCGCCTGCAACAGCGCCCGGCGTATCGCAAAGCGGTGATGACCGCGTTGACTTAATACACACTATTAATACGGGTGACTGTACTTGTGCGGCATGGGCAAGCACCATGCACGCATTGCATCGTCGGTTGAACTACCTGCGCTGCGCCCTCATCTATTCTTTCTATTCCCTTCTTTGGTGCGTATTCCGATATGAGTTCCGCTCTGTCCATCCGGCAGCTAACCAAAACCTACGGCAACGGTTTCCAGGCCCTGAGTGGTATTGATCTGGACGTCGCCGAAGGTGATTTCTTCGCCTTGCTCGGCCCCAACGGCGCCGGCAAATCCACCACCATCGGCATTCTCTCCACCCTGGTCAACAAGACCAGCGGCACGGTGAACATCTTCGGCCACGACCTGGACAAGTCCCCGGCGGCGCTCAAGCGCTCCATCGGCGTGGTGCCCCAGGAATTCAATTTCAACCAGTTCGAAAAGACCTTCGACATTGTTGTGACCCAGGCTGGCTATTACGGCATCCCGGCGAAAATCGCCAAGGAACGCGCCGAGCAGTACCTGACCCAACTGGGCCTGTGGGACAAGCGCGATGTGCCTTCGCGCTCGTTGTCCGGCGGCATGAAGCGGCGCCTGATGATCGCCCGTGCGCTGGTGCATGAGCCGCGCCTGCTGATCCTCGACGAACCCACTGCAGGCGTGGACATCGAACTGCGTCGCTCGATGTGGACCTTCCTCACCGAGCTGAACGAGAAAGGCATCACCATCATCCTCACCACCCATTACCTGGAAGAGGCTGAGCAGTTGTGCCGCAACATCGGCATCATCGACCACGGCACCATTGTCGAGAACACCAGCATGCGCAACCTGCTGGGCCAGTTGCATGTGGAAACCTTCCTGCTCGACCTGAAGAACAATCTGTCGGTGGCGCCGCACCTGCTGGGTTACCCCAGCCGCCTGGTAGATAGCCACACCCTGGAGGTGCAGGTGGACAAAGCCATGGGCATCACCGCGCTGTTCACCCAGCTGGCCACTCAGAACATCGAAGTGTTGAGCCTGCGTAACAAAACCAATCGCCTTGAGGAGTTGTTTGTGTCCCTGGTGGAGAAAAATCTGGCGAAGGTGGCGGTATGAGTTCCGAACTGCAACCCAACCTTGTCGCGCTGCAAACCATCGTTTATCGCGAAGTGAAACGCTTTACCCGGATCTGGCCGCAGACCCTGCTGCCGCCGGCGATCACCATGGTTCTGTACTTTGTGATCTTCGGTAACCTGATTGGCCGGCAGATTGGCGACATGGGCGGTTTCACCTACATGGAGTACATCGTGCCGGGCCTGATCATGATGTCGGTGATCACCAACTCCTACGGCAACGTGGTCTCCAGTTTCTTCGGCAGCAAGTTCCAGCGCTCCATCGAAGAACTCATGGTCTCGCCGGTGTCACCGCACACCATCCTGATCGGCTATACGCTGGGCGGTGTGCTGCGTGGCCTGATGGTCGGGGTGATCGTGACGCTGCTGTCACTGTTCTTTACCCACCTGCAAGTGCATCACCTTGGGGTCACCATTCTGGTGGTGGTACTCACGGCGACGATTTTCTCGCTGCTGGGCTTTATCAACGCCGTGTTCGCGCGCAACTTCGATGATATTTCGATCATCCCGACGTTCGTGCTGACGCCGCTGACCTACCTGGGCGGGGTGTTTTATTCCATTACCTTGCTGCCGCCGTTCTGGCAGACCGTGTCGCTGGCCAACCCGGTGCTGCATATGGTCAACGCCTTCCGCTACGGCATTCTGGGCGTGTCGGATATCAAGATCAGCGTAGCGATCACCTTTATGATCGTGGCGACCGTGGTGCTGTATATCGGTTGTGCGCGGCTGCTGGTGAGTGGGCGCGGGATGCGTACATAAGTACTGAGCTTAATGCAGTAGGTTTTTAGTTTTTCAGGGCCAGATCTATCAGGGCATGCAGTTCTTCAACCGCCAAAGGCTGGGCCGAAAACAGAATACGAAACACCGTCGGCGCCGCGAGCAGGTTGATCAGCCGGTCCACGCTCGGTGGCGCTGATAGCGGATAGCGATCAACCATCACCTGCAACTGCCCGCTCAGGATGCTCACGCAATACCCCTGCGTCGGGCTGCTTTGCACGTCGCGCATCATATTGCGCCCAACGTCCGAACTCATCTCATCCAGATATTGCTCAGCCCAGGCTTGCAGGTCGCCGCGCAGGCTACCGGTGTTGGCCGGTTCGGTATCGGGGCGCATACGTGCCAGGGCGACGTCGGCGAGCAGTACTGACAGGTCGCCCCAGCGCCGGTAAATGGTCGACGGCGTGACGCCTGCGCACGCCGCAATCATTGGCACGGTGACACCGGAACGCTCATGGGTTTCCAGCAATTGGCGCACCGCCCTGTGGACGGATTCTTGTACCCGGGCACTACGGCCCCCCGGGCGGAGGCCTTCTTTGATTGCCATGGGTAAAACCTTAACACAAAGAATTTGCTTTAAGCGCCAGCGAGTAGCACACTCCACAAAAGCAAAATATTAGCTTTAGCGGAGTGTGCCATGATCAGCGTCAATTCCCAGCGGTCCAGCCTGACGTTCCTCGTGATCACAGTGTTGACCTTTCTCGCCGCCTCCAGCGCGCCGACGCCGTTGTACCAGGTGTATCAGGACAACCTGCATTTTTCGGCCGCGATGCTGACGGCTATCTTTGGCGTCTATGCGCTAAGCCTGTTGGCGGCGCTGCTGACGGTGGGTTCGCTTTCGGATTACCTGGGGCGCAAGCCGGTGATCTTTGCCGCGTTGCTGCTGAATATCGTAGCGATGCTGCTGTTTATCAACGCGGACAGTACGGCCTATCTGCTCGCTGCACGTGCATTACAGGGTTTTGCGACCGGTACTGCCACAGCGGTGCTGAGTGCGACGCTGCTCGATACTGACCGGGTGCGCGGCCCGATGCTCAACAGCCTTGCGCCGATGCTGGGCATGGCCAGTGGCGGGCTGGGTAGCGGTTTGCTGGTGGAGTACGCGCCACGGCCGACGCAATTGATCTATCTCACTCTGCTGGGTTTGATGGTGCTGCAGGCCGTGTATGTCTGGCGGTTGTCCGAGACGGTCAGTCGTATACCGGGGGCCTTGAAGTCCCTGGCGCCCACCCTGCATGTGCCACCGCAAGCGCGCCGGGCCTTGTGGTTGGCGATGCCGTTGAATGTGGCGGTATGGGCGCTGGGTGGGTTCTTTTCTTCTTTGGCGCCTTCGCTGGTGCGGGTCGCCACCGGGTCGACCTCGCATTTGATCGGCGGGGGGCTGGTCGCGGTGGTCACGTTAAGTGGCGCGGTCATGATCTACAGCCTGCGCAACCGTGCGGCTGACAAGGTCATGCGCCTGTCGGCGGCGCTGCTGGCCGTCGGCATGGGGCTGTTGCTGGTTGCCGTACAGACGGCCAGCCTGTGGTTGTTCTTTGTCGCCAGTGTGATCGCCGGCTTTGGTTTCGGCGGCGGCTTTATGGGCAGCGTGCGCAGTATCGTCGGGTTGGCGTTGCCCCATGAGCGCGCGGGGTTGATGTCGGCATTCTATGTACTGAGCTACCTGGCATTCTGCGTACCGGCGTTGGTGGCGGGCAATCTGAGCAGGGAGTTTGGCCTCGTCGTCACCACCGATGGCTACGCTGCGGTCCTTATTCTGTTGGCGTTGGGGGCTCTTGGCGGGCAGTTGTGGGAGGGCTCTGCCCGGGGCCGGGCAGCTGCGTAGATATGGCAAATATCTATAAAGTAGATAACAGTTAGAGATATTACCCGTTATATAGATATTCATTCAGGTTCTACCATGACCTCAACCTCATGCGAGGAAGAGGATCAAATCATGACCTGCTCGACCACCCACCGTTACAAACCTTTCAGCCACCTGACCCGTCCCCGGGAAGTGATTCGCCAGTTCACCCCGAACTGGTTTGCCGCCACCATGGGCACCGGGGTGCTGGCGCTGGCCCTGGCTCAGTTGCCGGTCACTTTGCCAGGCTTGCACGCTGTCGCTGAAGGCCTGTGGATGTTCACCATCGGCCTGTTCGTGTTGTTCAGCGTGTTGTATGCCGCCCGTTGGGTGATGTTTTTCCACGAGGCGCGGCGCATTTTCGGGCACTCCACGGTTTCGATGTTCTTCGGCACCATCCCCATGGGGCTGGCGACCATTCTCAACGGATTGCTGTTGTTCGGCCTGCCACGTTGGGGCAGTGATGTCATCCCGTTGGCCGAAGCCCTGTGGTGGCTGGACGTGGCCATGTCCCTGGCCTGCGGCGTACTCATCCCGTTCATGATGTTCACCCGCCAGGAGCACAGCATCGACCAGATGACCGCCGTCTGGCTGTTGCCCGTGGTGGCGGCAGAAGTGGCGGCGGCCAGCGGCGGCTTGCTCGCGCCGCACCTGGCCGATGCCCATGCGCAACTGGTGATGCTGGTGACCAGCTACGTACTATGGGCGTTTTCCCTGCCGGTGGCGTTCAGCATCCTGACCATCCTGATGCTGCGCATGGCCTTGCATAAATTGCCCCACGCCAATATGGCGGCGTCGAGCTGGTTGGCGCTGGGGCCGATTGGTACCGGTGCCTTGGGCATGTTGCTATTGGGGGGCGATGCGCCAGCGATCTTCGCCGCCAATGGCCTGGAGAATGTCGGTGAAATGGCCCATGGCCTGGGCCTGATTGCAGGTATCACCCTATGGGGTTTTGGCCTGTGGTGGATGTTGATCGCCGTGCTGATCACCCTGCGTTACCTGCGCGCCGGGATCCCGTTCAACCTGGGCTGGTGGGGCTTCACCTTCCCGCTGGGGGTTTACGCCTTGGCCACGCTGAAACTGGCGAACGTGTTGCATTTGGGGTTCTTCAGCATCTTCGGCAGTGCGCTGGTGGTGGCGTTGGCGTTGATGTGGCTGATTGTGGCCAAGCGCACCGTGCAGGGGGCTTATAAAGGCGAGCTTTTTGTTTCGCCCTGCATTGCAGGACTAGCGAATAAGTAAGCAGGATTAGGTAAAGTCGTGGCCTGATAAATAAAGGCCACGCAGGAACACGGACGACGATGAGCCATCCTTCCCAATTCACCTTGCTGCGCACACGGCGTTTCTTGCCGTTTTTCATCACCCAGTTGCTGGGCGCGTTCAACGACAACATCTTCAAGCAATCGCTGATCCTGGCCATCCTTTACAAGCTCAGCATCGAGGGCGACCGCTCCATTTGGGTCAACCTGTGCGCCTTGTTGTTTATCCTGCCGTTCTTTTTGTTCTCGGCACTGGCCGGACAGTTTGGCGAGAAATTCAACAAGGACGCGTTGATCCGTGCGATCAAGATCGGCGAGATCGTGATCATGGCCGTCGGCGCGGCGGGCTTCCTGACCAATCATCTTGAATTGATGCTGTTGGCGCTGTTTGCCATGGGCACCCACTCGGCGCTGTTCGGACCGGTCAAATACTCGATCATGCCCCAGGCATTGCACGACGATGAACTGGTCGGCGGTAACGGCCTGGTGGAAATGGGCACGTTCCTGGCGATCCTGGCCGGCACCATTGGCGCCGGGGTCATGATGTCTTCCACCCATTACGCGCCGGTGGTGGCGGTGGCGATTGTCGGCGTGGCGGTGCTGGGCTACCTTGCCAGCCGCAGCATCCCGCGCGCGGCGGCTTCGACGCCGCAACTGCGCCTGGACTGGAATATCTTCACCCAGTCCTGGGCGACGTTGCGCATGGGCCTGGGGCAGACGCCGGCGGTGTCGCGTTCCATTGTCGGCAACTCGTGGTTCTGGTTTGTCGGTGCGATCTATCTCACGCAAATCCCGGCGTACGCCAAGGAGTGGTTGTACGGCGACGAAACCGTGGTGACCCTGATCCTCACAGTTTTCTCCGTGGGCATCGCCCTGGGCTCGATGCTCTGCGAAAAGCTTTCCGGGCGTAAGGTGGAAATCGGCCTGGTGCCGTTCGGCTCGTTTGGCCTGACGGTGTTCGGCCTGCTGCTGTGGTGGCACTCCGGCGGCTTCCCGCAGAACGTCCAGGCCAACGATTGGCTCGCGGTGCTCAGCTACGGCCAGGCCTGGTGGGTGTTGTTCGATATCCTCGGCCTGGGCGTATTCGGTGGCTTCTATATTGTGCCGCTGTATGCGCTGATCCAATCGCGCACCGCCGAGAACGAACGGGCACGGGTTATCGCGGCCAACAACATTCTCAACGCATTGTTCATGGTGGTCTCGGCCATCGTTTCGATCCTGCTGTTGAGCGTGGCCAAGCTGTCGATCCCCGAGTTGTTCCTGGTGGTGTCGCTGCTCAATATTGCGGTCAACACCTACATCTTCAGGATCGTCCCCGAATTCACCATGCGCTTCATGATCTGGCTGCTCAGCCATTCCATGTACCGCGTGGAACATCGCAACCTGGAGGCCATTCCGGATGAAGGCGCGGCGTTGCTGGTGTGCAACCATGTGTCGTTTGTCGATGCGCTGTTGATCGGTGGCGCGGTGCGTCGGCCGATTCGCTTTGTCATGTACTACAAGATCTACCGTTTGCCGGTACTCAACTTTATCTTCCGCACCGCCGGGGCGATTCCGATTGCCGGGCGCCATGAAGATATGCAGATCTACGAACAGGCGTTCGCGCGGATTGCCCAGTATCTGAAGGAAGGTGAGTTGGTGTGCATCTTCCCGGAAGGCAAGCTGACAGCCGATGGCGAGATCAATGAATTTCGTGGTGGGGTGACGCGCATTCTGGAGGAGACACCGGTGCCGGTGATTCCGATGGCGTTGCAGGGGCTGTGGGGGAGTTTCTTCAGTCGCGATCCGCACAAGGGCTTCTTTCATCGGATCTGGTCGCGGGTGGTGTTGGTGGCGGGTGAGCCGATTGTTGTGGAGGCGGCAACGCCAGTGCAGTTGCAGGCAGTAGTGGGTGGTTTGCGGGGGAGTGTCAGGTAGTTTTCGTTGTTTGTCAGGGCCTCATCGCAGGCAAGCCAGCTCCCACCTTTTGAATTGTGAATACAGTCAAATGTGGGAGCTGGCTTGCCTGCGATAGCGTAGTGGCTTAAGTGGAAATTTTGAGCCCAATCAGCCCGCAAATAATCAACGCCACACTCGCCAACCGAAACAACGCCATGGACTCCCCAAACAGGATAATCCCGGCAATCACGGTGCCCACGGCACCGACGCCGGTCCAGATCGCATAGGCGGTGCCCAGCGGCAACTCTTTCATGGCCAGCCCCAGCAACCCAAGGCTGACGGCCATGGCGGCAATCGTCAGGGCGGTGGGCAGTGGCTTGCTGAAACCGTCGGTGTATTTCAGGCCGACGGCCCAGCCAACTTCAAACAACCCGGCAAAAAACAGAATGATCCAGGACATGATGACCTCGCTTCTACAAAGTGGGGTCGTCCCCTGGTAAGCGCTTGATAGCGTCGCGAGGTCGTCCTCGCGAAGCTTGGTAGAGTGCCGAAAACGGATCAGGCGATCAAGCTTACGGGGCGGTTTCCAGGGCGCGACGGTCTTCCTTTTCGCTCATGCGGCGGAAATACGTCGACAGCAATGCGCCGGAAATATTGTGCCAGACACTGAACAACGCACTGGGAACCGCCGCCAGCGGCGAAAAGTGCGCACTGGCCAGCGCGGCACCCAGCCCGGAGTTCTGCATACCGACTTCCAACGCCAACGACTTGCGTTGCGCCAGCGGCAACTTGAACAAGCGCCCGGTGAAGTAGCCCAGCAGGTAACCGAAGCTGTTGTGCAGCATCACCACCGCCATGATCAGCAGGCCCGATTCGGCGATCTTCGCCTGGCTTGCGGCAACCACTGCCGCGACGATGATCACAATACTGACCACCGACACCAGCGGCAGCACGTCCACCGCATGACGAACCCGCTCGCCCAGCACCCGTTGCGCCACCACGCCGAGCACAATCGGCAGCAGCACCACTTGCAGGATCGACCAGAACAGCTCCATGAACGATACCGGCAGCCAGGCCGAGGCCAGTAGCCAGATCAACGCAGGTGTGAGCAGTGGGGCGAGGAGGGTGGTGACGGCGGCAATCGCCACCGACAACGCCAGGTCGCCGCGGGCCAGCCAGGTCATCACGTTGGACGAGGTGCCGCTTGGGCAGCAGCCGACCAGGATCACGCCGACGGCAATTTCCGGCGGCAGGTGAAAGACCTGGCACAACAACCATGCCACGCCCGGCATGATCACAAAATGCGCGACCACGCCCAAGGCCACGCGCCATGGATGGCGAGCGACTTCGGCGAAGTCTTCAAGTTTCAAGGTCAGCCCCATGCCGAACATCACCAGGCCCAGCAGCGGGACGATGGCGCTTTTCAGGCCGATGAACCAGCTGGGTTCGAGGAAGGCGAGCACGGCAAATATCAACACCCAGTAGGCGAAGGTATTGCCGACGAAGCGGCTCAAGGCAGCGAGTGCACGCATGGGGATGTCCTTGTTATTAGAGTGTTGAATAGGGCGACGCGATCAAATGTGGGAGCTGGCTTGCCTGCGATAGCGGTGTATCAGTCGGCACTACTCTGGCTGACACTCCGTTATCGCAGGCAAGCCAGCTCCCACACTGACCGTGCCCACATTGGATCGGTGTTGTTTAGATGCCCTGTGGGGTTTCTTCCCCGCCCAGCGCTTCCACCAACGCCGGCAGGAACTCACCGAAGGTCAGCATCATCAAGGTAAAGCTGGCATCCAGTTGGCCCAGGGCTTCGTCGCCGCCGTCCTGTTCCGCCTGGTCTTGCAGCAGGTCTTCGAATTTCAGGCGTTTGACGGTCATCTTGTCATCGAGCATGAAGGACAGCTTGTCCTGCCACGCCAAGGACAGTTGGGTCACGACCTTGCCGGTGGTCAGGTGCAGTTGGATCTCTTCGCCGGTCAGGTCCTGGCGCTTGCAGCGCACGATGCCGCCGTCTTCATGGGTGTCGCGCAGTTCGCATTCGTCGAGGACGAAGAAGTCATCGGCCGGTTTCTGGGTAGTGACCCAGTCGGTCATGATTGCGGTCGGTGCGGTTTTTACCGTCAGCGGACGGACGGGCAGGGTGCCGATCACTTCACGCAAGGTCGACAGCAGATCTTCAGCACGCTTGGGACTGGCCGAGTTGACCAGGATCAGGCCCTGTTTCGGCGCGATCGCAGCAAAGGTCGACGAGCGACGAATAAAGGCACGCGGCAGGAAGGCCTGGATGATTTCATCCTTGATCTGGTCGCGCTCCTTCTTATAGACCTTGCGCATTTGCTCGGCTTCGATCTCTTCGACTTTCTCTTTCAGTGCGTCACGCACCACGCTACCTGGCAGGATGCGTTCTTCCTTGCGCGCGGCGATCAGCAAAAAATCTCCGCTGACGTGAACCAGGGGAGCGTCTTCACCTTTACCGAAGGGTGCAACGAAACCGTAAGTGGTCAACTCCTGGCTTGCACACGGGCGCGCCAGCTTGGTGGCCATGGCCGCTTCCAACGCCTCGGCATCAACAGGCAGATCTTGGGTCAGGCGATAGATAAGCAGGTTCTTGAACCACATGGGGTGAGTCTCTCCTCTATACAAAGGGGGGCATTATTCTCTTGATCACGCCGTAGGCCAACCCTGCCTAAGCCATTGGAAGGGCTGAAAAAAAAGATTTAAGAAAGTGCTTGCCAGACATGGGGTCGCTACGTAGAATGCGCGCCACACCGAAACGAAGGGTGATTAGCTCAGCTGGGAGAGCATCTGCCTTACAAGCAGAGGGTCGGCGGTTCGATCCCGTCATCACCCACCATTCGCTTCATGTGTTACGCGCAGCGGTAGTTCAGTCGGTTAGAATACCGGCCTGTCACGCCGGGGGTCGCGGGTTCGAGTCCCGTCCGCTGCGCCATATTTTGCTTCCAGGCCCACTGAACACCTGGAAACTACGAACAAAGCGGCCATTGGCCGCTTTTTTTGTGCCCGGATTTTTTCTCGCCGTTCCTCTCCAACCATAGCGTTCGCTCGCCCATCCTAGCTTCCTCATCGTCTTATTTGGGTCGCCAATCCTGCGCTGTCAATCGTCACGCCTCCAGGGTTCGTGCGCAGCCTTTATCCCTATTGAAGAACCTTGTCAATCCTAAGTGCTGATAGGAGTGCCAGTTCGTCTTGCTGCGGTAAGGTCTCGTGGACATTGGTTCTAACGGAACGGCCGAAGATGAATCGCACCTGCATGGCCATGCCTTATTTCGAAATCCCCGAACGTCACCTTGAAGCGTTCAAGGCGTATTGCGCCGTGTTTATCGAAAAGACCTCTAAAGAGCCCGGATGCCTGTACTACGGTTTCAGCTTCAATGGCACCCAAGGCCATTGCCGGGAGGTCTACAGCGATGCCCAAGGGCTTTTGAACCACTTGGTCAATATCGCTGAGCTGAATTCCGAGGCGTTTCACCTGGCTTCAATTGTTCGCTATGAAGTGCATGGGCCCCGAGAGGAGCTGGACAAGTTACGTGGCCCCCTGGCGTTTATGAAGCCGCAGTTCTTCGAACTGGAACAGTGTTTCAGCCGGCCGTCTGTGGTGGCGTGAACCCGATGTATCTACAAGAGGCCTCAAGACATGTCAGTTGAACAATTACTCGGCCTGGGTGTGACGAACGCTGCGCGTGCGCCGCGTCAGCCTGCCTTCAGCCTGTTGTTTTTTTCCGATGTGCGCGAAGACATCAGCGCCAGCGAGAAATATGAGTTCGCTCGGTCGTTGACGTTGTTTGGCGATGCGCAGGGTTTTGAGGCCGTGTATTTTCCTGAGCGTCATTTCCACGAGTTTGGCGCGATTTACCCCGATTCCGCAGTAATGGCGGCGTCACTCATCCCCCAAACCCGACACATTCGTTTTCGCACCGCAGGCATCAGTTTGCCCCTGCATCACCCGGCGCGCGTGGTCGAAAGTTGGTCGATGAACGATGTACTCTCTGGCGGAAGGGTAGACCTTGGGTTCGGCTCAGGTTGGAGCCGGCCTGATTTTCTCTTGGCGCCGCATGCCTACGAGGACCGGCGCGAGGTGATGTGGCAACGCATCGAGCAGGTACGTCGCTTATGGGCGGGTGAGCGCCTTTCATTCCCGGGGCCTGGTGGCGATCCAGTGTCGGTCGTCACCTTTCCCCGACCCCTACAGACCAGCCTGAATGTCTGGATCCTGGTAGCGCAGAATACAGAGTCGTTCATTGCCGCTGGCAAGGCGGGTTTCAACGTCTTCACGATGTTGTACGGCATTGACCTGCCGGACCTGGCCGAAAAAATTGGGCTTTATCGCCAAGCGCGCCGCGATGCGGGATTCGACCCGGCTTCCGGGCGCGTCACCCTTATGCTGCATACCCTGGTGGGGCCCGATAGCGCCTGGGTTCGCCGAGCCGTCGAAGCACCGTTCAAAGACTATATCCGCAGCTCACTGGTAGCCCACATGAAAGCACGGGCGACGCCTGACGGTCGTCCCCTGGATGCCACAGAGCAGGAAAACGTCCTGCAATACGCATTTGAGCGGTATTACGAAACCGGCGCGTTGTTCGGTACGGTCGATGAGGTTCGGTATCGAGTCGGCCAAGTGCTTGAGACCGGCGTCGATGAGATTGCCTGCCTGATGGATTTCGGCGTGGACTACGCCGTGGTGCATCAGTCCTTGCCCTACCTTGAACAACTCGTAGCCTCGTTCCAGGAGCGGTCAGCACAGTGAATATCGAACGCAAGAAAGCTCGCCTCGCCGCCGCCATCAATGCCTCGCTCAAGGCCCAGCCTGCCCCGTCCTTTCCTGAACCGGTGGCGATCATCGGGTTGTCCGCCAACGTCGCGCAGTCGGCTAGCGTACGTCAGTTCTGGCAGGCGCTGGATGATGATCGTTCGTTGATCGAGGAGATCCCGGCGACGCGCTTTGACTTCACGTCCTGCTACGCCGGATCGAATATTGAAGAAGGGAAAATGCGCACCCGTTGGGGCGGGTTTATACCCGCCATCGATCAATTCGATCCGGTCTTTTTTGGCATGTTGCCGGCGGAGGCGCGCAAGATGGATCCGCAACAACGCTTGTTGCTGATGTCGGTGCGCCAGACGTTTGAAGACGCCGGTTATCGCCACACTGACTGGAAAGGCTCGGCCACCGGTGTATTTATCGCCGCCGAGCGTAACGAATACCACCTCAACCTACTCCAGGCCCAGATTGATCCCGGCGAAGGGCTGGACCAGGCGGCCAGTATGCTCGCCAACCGGGTGTCACATTTCTATGACCTGCGTGGGCCAAGCGAACGAATCGATGCGATGTGTGCCGGCGGTGCCGTCGCGCTTCATCACGCGGTCACCGCGCTGCGCAGTGGCCAGATCAATGCTGCGATCGTCGGTGCCTGCAACTTGCTGCTGCGCCCGGACGTGTTCGTGACGTTGTCGCAAAGCGGGCAAATGAGCCCCGAACCGACCGTGAGATCCTTCGGCGCCGGCGCTGACGGCTACCTGCGCGGCGAAGGCGTGTGCAGCCTGTTGCTCAAGCCGTTGTCGAAGGCTGAGGCCGACGGCGATCATATTTATGGGCTGATCCGCAATACGGCGGTCAATTACAACGGCGGCGACGCGGCGTCAATCGCTGCGCCCAGTGTGTCCGCACATTCAAGCCTGGTACAGGATTGCTACCGACGGGCGGGGATCGATCCACGCCACGTCAGCTACATCGAAGCCCAGGGCATGGGCAACCCCGTGGCAGATATCGCTGAGTGGGATGCCCTTAATCATGGCTTGCTGGCCTTGGGACGGGAGCAAGGCGTGCAGTTGCAGGAAGGCCAGTGCGCTATCAGCACGCTCAAGCCGATGAGCGGACATATGCATGCCGCTTCAGCCATTGGCGCGCTATTCAAGATCATCCGCAGCTTGCAGACCGAAAAGATTCATAAAATCCTCGACTTTGAGCAGCCCAATCTCCACCTGCATACCGCCGGACAGCCTTGCAGGCTCGCTACCCATACCGTTGATTGGCCACGCCAGGCTACCCCGCGCCTGGCGGGTTTGCATTCCTATGGCGCAGGCGGAAACAACGCACACATTCTAGTCGAAGAATATGTGCACCAAGCGCCCGGTCGTGTGGTGCCGAGTCAGGCCCCATTGCTGTTCCCCCTTAGCGCGCCGACCCCGGCGCTGCTGGCGCTGCTCGCGGCACAAATGCACCAGGCCTTGATCGATGAGCCGACGCTGTGCCTGGAAAGTGTCAGTGACACGCTCAAATTCGGGCGCGAGAAATTTGCCGCCGCCGTTGTCATCGTGGCCATGGAGCGCCCAGGCTTGCTCGATGTGCTAGCCCAGTTACACACGGGCGATCTTACGGGCGCAGTTGTCTTCGCCAAGGACGTCGCAGCGCCTACGGACGCGGCGCTTGACCCTTGGGCCGAGCTCTGGCTGGCGGGTGAGCGCCCGATGGCGAAGGCCACCCGCGCACCACGGGTGCCCCTGCCGACGACCCCCTTTGATACCCAGTCGTTCTGGTATGACGCGCCTGCACCCATGGCGGCGTATCCGGCTCCTGGTACATCGCGTACAGGGCGCCGAGCCTGGAGCCCGGACGCCGCCGAGCAAGCGGTACGTGAAGCATTGGCCCAAGCGCTGGAACAGCCTGCGGCATCACTGGATCTGGACGCGCAGTTCAGTGAGTTGGGTTTTGATTCGATGATGGTGCGTCAACTCTGCCGGCATATGCGCGACCAGGACATCGTGGTCGAGCCAGCGGTACTGTTCGAGCACGCTACGCCGGCGCGACTGGTGGCCTGGCTGGCTTGCGCGCCTGCGCAGCGCATTGCCGCCCCTTACCACCTGCCCAGTCCGGGCGCGCGTGGGCAGATCGCGATAATCGGCATGGCCGGGGTATATCCCAAGTCAGCGGATTTGTCGGCGTTCTGGGATTGCCTGGCAAACGCAGGGGACTGCATCGAAACCGTGCCCGAGCAACGCTGGAGCCTTGACGAGCATTTTAACGCGGACCGCCAGCGTGCGATCCAAGAGGGTAAAAGCTACGGTAAATGGGGTGGTTTCATCGAAGGCCTGGATGACTTCGACCCAATGTTCTTTAACTTTTCCCTGGCCGAAGCTACCTACATGCACCCCAAGGAACGTCAATTCATCCAGTGCGCATGGCATGCCCTGGAAGATGCCGGGTATACGCCTGCGTCTCTGGAGCAGGAGAAGGTCGGCGTATTCGTGGGAGTGTCCAAGGCCGGGCACGATAACTATAAAGATTCGTTTTTTTCGATCGCCAACCGCGTGTCTTATCGCTTCGGGTTTACCGGGCCTAGCCTGCCCGTGGATACCGCCTGTTCTTCTTCGCTGACCGCGGTGCATGAGGCCTGCCTGCACTTGCAGGCAGGCGAGTGCACCGTGGCGGTTGTCGGTGGCGTCAATGCCTACACCCACCCTTCCACCTTTGCCGAGTTCGCACGACTGGGCGTGTTATCCGCCGATGGCAAGTCGCGAGCGTTCGGTGCGGGGGCCAATGGGTTTGTTCCCGGCGAAGGAGTGGGGGCGCTGTTGCTAAAGCCGCTGGAACGCGCGCTGGCGGACGGTGATATGGTTCACGGCGTCATCGCCGCCAGTGCGGTCAACCATGGCGGCAAAGCCAATGGCTACACGGTGCCCAACCCCGAAGCCCAGCGCGCCATGATTCGCCTGGCATTGGACCGGGCCGGCGTCAGTGCTGACCAGGTTACCTATGTGGAGGCCCACGGCACCGGTACGGCGCTGGGCGATCCCATCGAATTTCGCGGCCTGGTCGAGGCGTTTCGCCAGGACACCGAGCGCACCGGCTTCTGTCGCCTGGGGTCGGTCAAGAGCAACATCGGCCATCTTGAAGCTGCGGCTGGTATCGCCGGCCTGAGCAAGGTCCTCCTGCAGATGCGCCACGGGCAAATCGCGCCGTCGCTGCATTCGCAGCAGATGAACCCGGATATCGACACCAGCCTCTCGCCTTTTCGCGTGCCTCAGGCGCTGGAAACGTGGGACGTCGACGGCGAGGGCGCGCAAGAGCGCATTGCATGCCTGTCATCCTTCGGTGCCGGCGGTGCCAATGCCCACGTGATCCTGCGCCAGGCCCCTGTGCGTGCCGAACCCGCCGAAGATGTGCGGGCCGACTACCTGATTGTCCTTTCGGCACGCCATGAGGCTGCACTTGTACGACAAGTGGACACCTTGTTAGTGTTTCTGGAACGCAATCCGTCGCTGCCCTTGCGTGACATTGCCTACACGCTGCAGGTGGGCCGCCAGGCCATGAATGCGCGATTGAGTTGCATCGCCACGTCGACAGCCGACCTCATGGATGCATTGCGTCGCTATTGTGCCGGTGAGGCCCACCCGGGCGTGCAGTCCACGACGCTCAAGGACGCCGACCGCCTGAGTTTGTTCGGTCAAGATGAATCAGCGCTGACGTTGCTTGATCAGTGGTATGCCGAGAGCAAATGGGCGCAATTAGCCCAGTTATGGAGAGCGGGGGAGGTGATCGACTGGGCGCGCCTGGTGGCGCCGGGTACTGCCCGTCGTATCAGTTTGCCGGGCTATTCGTTCGACCGTGAACCCATCCCCAGGGCACCGCAACTGGTGCCTCTTGGCAGCGTGGCCCGGCCCCCGGCGCAGCCTGGCAGGGCGCCCGTACCACCTACCACCGCCGCGACATTATTGGTGCGCCCGCGCTGGCAGCCGGTGCAGGCCTCACCGGCGGCGGCGGCGCCTCGGCGGCGCCACGTCATCCTGTGTGAGTGGCCTGGAGAACGGTCGGATCATCCAGGGTGGCAGGTGCTGACGCCAAAGGGCTTGCCGACAGAACGCTACGTGCACTGTGTCGGGCAAATTGCTGAGCATTTGCGCCAGATCATTGTCGATGCGGCGCACGAAGTTATCTCGGTACAAGTGGTAATACCCGTCAATCGGTCTGCGTGGCTGAGTGGCATTCATGGGCTGCTGAGGTCGGCGCAACTTGAAAGCAGCAAGCTGCGAACGCAGTTGGTTGAAATCGACCAGAGCTTCACTTTTACGCAGGTTCGGCACGCCGTGGAGCAGGCTGCGGCCCTGGAGGTTCATCCGTGGTTGCGGTTCGACGCTCAAGGTGGCCATGCCCGTCAGTGGACGCAGGCGACAGTACTGGATGATACGCACCGCTGTAGGTGGAAGAACGCGGGTGTCTATCTGCTGACAGGGGGAATGGGCGGGTTGGCGCAGTGTTTCGCCGCCGATATTCTCAGCCGTGTCGAAGGCGCAACCGTGGTACTGGTGGGGCGCTCCCCCTTGGGCCAGGCCGGCAAGGATCGGCTGGATGCCCTGCGGCGCATGGGCGGCCAGGTCAGCTATGAGCAAGTCGATATCAGTGACGAGGCGGCTACCGAACGGCTCGTGGCTGATGTGCAAGCCCAGTACGGTGCGCTCAATGGTGTGCTGCATTGTGCAGGAACGCTGCACGATGAGTTCTTGCGCAATTTCAAACACCAACACGGCGATGGGGTGCTGGCGGCCAAGGTGGGCGGTACCTGGTCGATCGATCAGGCGACGCGTCACTGCGACCTGGACTGTTTCGTGCTGTTTTCATCCGCCGCGGCAGCCGTCGGGCACCCGGGCCAGGCGTTCTACGCGGCGGCCAACGGCTTCATGGATGGGTTCGCCGAACAGCGCACCCAGCAGGTCCAGATGGGCGAGCGTCGAGGCCGAACCGTTTCGATTGCCTGGGGGCTGTGGCGCGACGGCGGCATGCAATTGGATGCACAGGCCAGTGCGTTGCTGGAGCGTGAGTCGGGCATGATCCCGTTGAGTCGCGAACACGGCGTTGCGGCGTTTCATCAAGTGATGGACAGTGATGCGTGCCAAATCGTGGTGATAGAAGGGGATGAACAGCGCCTGCGCCGGCGTCTGCATCCGCTGTCGAACGAGGCGACGCTGCCCGCTGATACACGCATGCTTGACGTGGTGAAAAGGTTGGCGGGGCAAGTGCTCGGCATCGCGACCAGCGAGCTTGAGGGTGACCACGACTTTGACAGCTATGGGTTGGATCAGGCGCGCTTTAATCAATTGATCCAAGCACTTGATCGCGAATGCGGGCTTGAGGTGTCGCCATTGGTTTATCGGCAAGTGCGTTGCCTCGACGATCTGGTGGCCCACCTGCCTGCCCAGCTACACGCCGGCACTGCGCCGCGTGCCGTGGCCGGCACCGCCTCAGCGCAAGTGCTGCTCGAGCATGCGTTGCAAGTGCTCAAACGGGTGCTATCCCCTGTGGTGCAATGGCCGGAGGATCGTCTGGACAGTGATGAGCCGCTGGAGCGCTACGGGCTCGACTCGATGATGGTCATGACGATCACCGCCGCGCTGGAGGCGCAATTCGGCGCGCTGCCCAAAACCTTGTTCTTTGAGTATTCGACGCTGCGCGCCTTGGCCGCATACCTGTGTCGCGAGCATGCATCGACGTTGGTGGCGCTGGTCGCCGACGTAGCGGGCACGCTGGCGTCAGGCCCCGATGAGGCGCGGGTGGCCGGTATTGCCAGCCACGACCCCGTGCCTGCCGACGCCGCGCAATCGCCTGCATCCGCCAAGGAGGCGTCGCAACGCTTTGACGTCGCCATCATCGGCCTTGCCGGGCGCTATCCCCAGGCCCGCACCCTGGAAGAGTTTTGGCAGGTACTCAGCCAAGGGCGCGACTGTATCAGTGAGATTCCCACCGAGCGCTGGGACCACTCCCGTTATTACAGCGCTGATGAAGACGCGCCGGGCAAGACCTACGCGCGCTGGGGCGGGTTCATTGATGGAGTGGCTGAATTTGATCCGGCGTTTTTCGGTATCTCGCCGCGTGAAGCGATGGCCATGGAGCCCCAGGAGCGCTTGTTCCTGCAGACCGCTCACGAGGCCATTGAAGACGCCGGTTATACCCGCCAGGGCCTGGCAGCCAGCGCCCGTCAGGAAGATGCCGAGGGCATGGTCGGTGTATTCGTCGGCGTAACGTACGAAGAGTACCAACTGTATGGGGCGCAACAGACTGCCGAGGGGCGGCCGCTGGTGCTGTCCATGAGCCCATCGTCGATTGCCAATCGCGTTTCGTTCGTCAACGGTTTCCATGGGCCAAGCATGGCCATCGATGCGATGTGTGCGTCCTCACTGACGACTATTCACCTGGCCTGCCAGAGCCTGCACAGTGGCGAATGCCAAGTAGCGCTGGCCGGAGGCGTGAATGTATCGATTCACCCCGCCAAGTTCCTCATGCTGGGGGCAGGCAAATTTGCCTCCCGACGTGGCCGCTGTGAAAGCTTCGGTGCCAGTGGCAGCGGTTACGTGCCCAGTGAGGGTGTGGGGGCTGTACTGCTTAAACCGCTGCATCAGGCCCAGGCCGATGGCGACCGTATTTATGGAGTGATTCGCGGGAGTGCTATCAACCATGGCGGGCGAACCAACGGTTATGCAGTGCCTAATCCGGCAGCCCAGGCCGCGGTGATCAGCCGTGCCTTGCGCCAGGCGAACGTGCAGCCGCGGCAGATCGGTTATGTAGAAGCTCACGGCACGGGTACGGTGTTGGGCGACCCGATCGAGGTGGCCGGCCTGTCCCGTGCGTGGCGGGCTTACACGCCGGACCGGCAGTTCTGCGCCTTGGGGTCGGTCAAGTCCAATATCGGCCATTGCGAAAGCGCTGCGGGCATCGCCGGGTTGACCAAGGTATTGCTGCAAATGAAGCACGGACTGCTGGTGAGCTCACTGCACGCTGAAACGCTCAATCCCAATATCGACTTCAGCGAAACCCCCTTTCGTGTGCAGCGTACGCTGGCACCCTGGGAGCGCCCGCTCGGCTCCGATGGCGTCCCGGGCCTTCGCATGGCTGCCATTTCCTCCTTTGGCGCCGGCGGGGCCAATGCTCACCTGATCGTCAGCGAGGCGCCGCTGGCCCAAGCTGCTCACGCGGCGATGACAGTGACTGCGCCGTTACCCATCGTTCTCTCTGCACGCTCTCGCGAAGCCTTACTGGAGGTGGCGCAGCGGCTCGTGGACTGGTGGTTGGACGCTGCGGCCAATCGCGAGCCAGACCTGCAAGCCCTGGCCTACACGCTGCAAGTGGGGCGCGAGGCCTGGGAGTGGCGGGTGGCGCTGTTGGTCACTTCGGGCGACGAACTGGTGCGTGAGCTACGCGCCTTTATCGATGGCGCGCTAGAGGGGCCGTCCTGGTGGTCCGGCTGCCTTCCCGAGGCGCACAGCCTGGCGACGCGTCCCAGTGAGCAAGCCTGCGCCGCCATTCGGCAGATGTTCGACCAGGCTGACTTGGGGGGCATCCTGCGTCGCTGGGTGCAAGGCGAAGCGGTTGACTGGTCACCGCTGTATCACTCGCACCGTCCAGCGCGCCTTGGCCTGCCGACGTACCCGTTTGCCCGGCAACGTTATTGGGCGCCGAGTGAGGTGGCGGTCTCGGTTGAGTCTGTGGCGTCCGTGGCGCAGGGCGGCAAGATTCGCCTGCGTGCACTGGATACTTTGCCTGTGGCTGATAGCGCACCCATCGTGCCGCCCGCGCCGCGGATACTCAGCCAACCCGCGCCTTTAGCGGCCAAGGCGGCGCCGGTCGTCCCAGTGGCCGACGACGAATGTGCACAGTTCCTGCGCCAGAGCCTGGCGGCCATGCTGTATTGCGAGCCAGGCCAAATACGCGACGGCAGCCGCTTCCTGGAGTTGGGCCTGGACTCGGTGATCGCCGCGCAATGGATCCGTGAAATCAACAAGCACTACCAGTTGAAGATTCCCGCCGACGGCATTTATACCTATCCGGTATTCAAGGCCTTTACGCAATGGGTGGGCACCCAGCTTCAGCCAACTCAAGCAACGGCTGCGCCGGTCCAGCGCGAGCCAGTGGCATCGGCACCGCAGCCTGGCGCGCAGGCAAGTGCGCAACGCGAGTCGATCCAGGACTACCTCAAGCAAAGCCTGGGTGAACTGTTGTTTCTCGACCCTGGGCAGTTGCGCAGTGGCGCGCAGTTCCTGGACCTGGGAATGGACTCGGTCACAGGCACACAATGGATGCGCGGGGTCAGCCGGCACTTTTCCATTCAACTAGCGGCCGACGCGATCTACACCTGGCCCACGCTCAAGTCCCTGGCGGATGAGGTCGATCGCCGGGTGCAGGTTGTACACAGCTCCGATGACTTGCTCGATACGATCCTGAACCAGGTGCAGAGTGGCGCCTTGGCGGCTGACAGCGCTTGCGCAGTGGTCGAAGACGTGTTGGCGCAGCGGTAGCAACCATGACTTTCAATGTCGCAGGTAAGTAACGATGAGAACTGCCTATTTGGCCTCCACCGCCTATGTCCTGGGTGAACAGGCCCATGATTATCGCGACGCGGCTTCTTTCGAGGCGGTGTGCAAGCAACACAGCATGCCCGATTTCGCCAGTGTGTTTGGCTGGGGCACCTACTGGCGTACGACACGCTCGGTCGGCGAACTGCTGGTTGAGTCAGTCGCCAGCACATTGGCCAGCAGCGGCTTACGGGGCTGTGACATTGATGCGCTGGTGGTGTGCAGCAGCAATTTCGAGTCGGGCCAGGTGGTGGACTATCTGCCGCTGCTGCGCGAGCTGCAACTGGATCGCGCCTTCCCGCTGGGCGTGACATGGGGCGATTGCACCATGCTGTTGGCAGGCCTTGAGGTCGCCCGCGCCCAGGTATTGGCCGGGCTGGACAATGTGCTGGTGGTCTCGGCCAATCGTATCGAAGACGAAGCTTTCCGGTTCCAGCATTACGCGTTGTTCAGTGATGGTGCTGCCAGTTGCCTGGTGACTTCAGGGCGCCGCCGCGGCTTCGAGATGCTCGGCAGCCTGGCCAGGTCAAATGCCGGGCTGGCACACGACCCCAAGGAGGATGACACCCGGCTGTTCCGTGAGGTGCATGAGCAGTTTATGCACCGCCAGCAGATTAATACGGCGGACCTGGAACAGGTGGTGTGCAGCAACGTGTTCCTGCCAGTGCTCAAGATCAAGGAAGGCCGGCAGGGGGTGAGCGGTACACAGTTGTATGTGGATAACGTGACGCGGGTGGGGCATTGTTTTTCCGCTGATTCGCTGATCAACCTGTGCGATTACCAGGCGCGTGCGCAGCAGGTGCATGGCGGCCTGGTGATGTTGACTGCCAATGCCGATGGGCTGCGCTGCCAGACATTGTTGCAACGGGTGAGTGATGCCTGAAACCGGCGGGCTACCTTGGCTGTGTGGGCAAACCTATAACCGC
Source organism: Pseudomonas sp. B329 (assembly GCF_023127835.1). Lineage (NCBI taxonomy): Bacteria > Pseudomonadati > Pseudomonadota > Gammaproteobacteria > Pseudomonadales > Pseudomonadaceae > Pseudomonas > Pseudomonas sp. B329. The sequence continues at coordinate 139,789 of NZ_SPKP01000027.1, forward strand.
TCATAGGTTTGGTCAGGATCGAATTCTTGTAAGTTGAGAATGATGTGGGGTCGCCTGGCGGCCATTCCTCAAGAATTCTCCAAGGGTCGATACTGAATATGGTCAAAGACTTCGACAGCAATGAGAATGCCGGCAATGCGTCCGGGTCGGATACCCACCCGCATGCTTTCGACATTGCGATTATCGGGCTGGCGGGCCGCTATCCCCAGGCCGAAAATATCGAGGAGCTTTGGGAAAACCTCAAGCTGGGTCGCGATTGCATTACCACGGTACCTTCGCAACGTTGGGACCACGACGCGATCTATGACCCATCCAAGGGTGTCTCCGGCAAGACCTACAGCAAGTGGGGCGGCTTCCTGCGTGGAGTCGATGAATTCGATCCGCGCTTTTTCAACATTTCACCGCGTGAAGCCGAGATCATGGACCCGCAGGAGCGCCTGTTTCTGCAGTGCGCCTACCACGTGCTCGAGGACGCCGGCTACACACGCCAGAGCTTGAGCGCCAAAGGCCGGGTTGGCGTCTATGTTGGCGTTCAGTACACCGAATACACCGCCTTCAGCACCGCACAGACGCTGGTCGCCGCACTGCCTGCCTCCATCGCCAACCGCGTGTCATTCTTCTGTGATTTTCGCGGCCCCAGCCTCACGCTCGACAGCATGTGCTCATCCTCGCTGACCACTATTCACCTGGCGTGTCAGAGCCTGCGCAGTGGCGAGTCGGAGTACGCCATTGCCGGAGGCGTTAATGTGTCGATCCATCCCAACAAGTACCTGCTGCATGCCCAGGGCCGTTTCGCGTCCAGTGTGGGTTGCTGCAAGACCTTTGGCCAAGGGGGCGACGGCTATGTGCCGGCCGAAGGCGTGGGCGCCGTGTTGCTCAAACCGTTGCCCCAGGCCATCGCCGACGGCGACCGTATCCATGCAGTGATAAAGGGCAGTTCAATCAACCATGGCGGACGGGCGACCGGGTTTACCGTGCCCAAATCGTCGGCCCAGGCCGTGGCCGTGCGTTCGGCGTTGCACCAGGCCGGCCTGGCGTCCAGCGACCTGAGCTACATAGAAGCGCATGGCACCGGCACGGCCCTAGGCGACCTGATCGAAATCGAAGGTTTGCGCACCGTGTTCGAAGCTGACGGCTTTGAACCGCAAACCTGCGCCATCGGCTCGATCAAATCGAATATCGGCCATTGTGAAAGCGCCGCGGGGATAGCCGGCCTGACCAAGGTCTTGTTGCAGCTCAAGCACCGCCAGTTGGTGCCGTCGCTGCACTCCACGCAGCTCAATCGCAATATTGATTTTGCCGGCAGCCCGTTTCACGTCCAACAAACCCTGGAGCCCTGGCTACCCAAGGGCGCCGCCGATGCTGTGCAACCGCGCCGTGCAGGTATTTCGTCATTTGGTGCCGGCGGTTCGAACGCGCACCTGGTGGTCGAGGAGTATTCCCTCCAGGCGCAGGCCCACACCCACGTACCGACGTTGCCGAGCGACGTCCTCATCGTGCTGTCGGCACGCACGCATGAGCGCCTGCAGGCGGTAGCGGCGCTGTTGCTGGGGCGCCTGGAGCAAACGCCACTGGCCTGCGACCTGGCGGGTTTGCATGATCTTGCCTACACCTTGCAGGTGGGCCGCGAAGCCCTGGACGCGCGGGCCGCGTTCACGGCCCAATCAGTGCAGGTGCTCAAGGAACGCTTGGTTGCCTTGGCAGACGGGGCCCAGCATCCCGACGTGCTCATTGGCCAGGCGCTCAAGCCGGTACGCCTGCGTGCGGGCGAAACGGCGGTGCCAGTGCAATCGCCGGCCATGGACGATAACCAGGCGGTGATGCGTCACTGGGTCAGCGGCGGTCAGGTCGAGTGGGCGCAGTTGTATCAAGGGTTCCAGCCGGCCCGAATCAGCCTGCCGCTGTACCCGTTCGTTCGGGAACGCTGCTGGGTGCCACCTGCGCCGCAGACTGCAGTGCCCGGGCGCTTCGCTGCACCCGGCGACGGCCCGCATCCGCTGCTGTCACGACAGATCACGGCAGGTGACAGCCAGCAATTTGAAGCGCAGTTTTGCGGCGACGAATTTTTTCTCGACCACCACCGTGTCAACGGGCGCAAGGTGCTGCCGGGCGTGGTCTACCTCGAAATGGCGCTGGCGGCGCTTTCGCGGGTTTCTGGGCAAGCCGACCTGGCCCTGAACAGCATCCTGTGGGTGCGCCCCTTCGAGTGCTTTAACGATCCAGTCACCCTTACCCTGGCTGTGGAACAGGCTCGCAAGGGCAGCGGTTGGGAGTTCGAGTTCTTTGCCTGGCTTACCCGTGAGCCGGGGGGCGAACCGGTGCGCCAGGTCTATTGCCGCGGCCAGGCGTCGGTGCCTGCAGAGCCCGCCCCCCTGGCCCACCTGGACGTGAACGCACTCGCGGCGCTGGCGCAAGGCGCGGCGTCGACCACCGAGTTCTATCGCCATTTTGCCGCCGTGGGTATCGAATATGGCCCTGGCCATCAGGGCCTGCATGCCTTGCGTGGCGGCGCCGAGCAAGTGCTGGGGCATGTGCGCTTGCCAGACTTCCTCAAGCCGGGTGATGAGTTCCGCTTGCATCCTTGTCTGCTCGACAGTGCACTGCAGGCAGCCATGGGTTTCACCACAGGCAGTGAGTCATCGCAAGGGCCCCAGGTGCCTTTCTCCCTGGAGCAATTGACCCTGGGCCGTTCCAGGCGCACACCCGCCTGGGTGAGGCTTACTGCACACACATCGGGTGGCGGTCGTGGCAGCTTTGCCTTCGATGTGGAGGTGTTCGACGCTCAAGGCGAGCCCTGTGTGCATCTGCATGGCCTGCGCTCACGGGTCATGGCACGAGCGCCTGCGCCGCCCAGCCTGGCCTTGATGACACCCGGCCTTGAGGCATTTGTCGAACCTGCTTGGGCCGGCCTTTCACACGCTCACCGGATTTACCTGTGCCCGGGCAGCGAAGCTCACGCCGCCCAGGTTGCCGAGCACTTTCCCCAAGCCCAATGCGTACTGCTCGAATCCGGCGATGATCAGGGGCTGACATTGCCTGAGCGCTACTGCCGGGCCGCGCAAGCATTGAGCGAGCACCTGCGCCAATTACCGCACGACGGGCAAGGTTGCCTGGCGCAACTGGTCGTCGCCGACGACGATAGCTCAGGCCTGTTCGCCGGGTTGTTCGGGCTGCTGCGATCATTTGCCCGCGAGCAAACTTCATTGCGGGTGCAACTGCTCCACCTGCAGCCGGGCGATGCGTTGCCGCCACTGCTGCAGAGCGCCTGCACCGCAGATGCGGAACTCGCCCTGCACCGTCGTGATGGTCAACTGTTCAGCGCCAGCTGGCAGCGCCGGCCTGACGAACAACTGCCGGCCGAGCCGGGTGCCGCGCCGTGGAAACCTACGGGGGTTTACCTGCTCACGGGAGCTTCTGGCGCCCTGGCACGCAGCATCGCGCTGGATATCGCCCGCGCAGCAGAGGGCGTGAGCCTGGTACTGGTGGGGCGTGGAGTGCCGGATGACGACATGGCGGCCCATATCGAGCAACTCGAGAGCTTGGGCGCGCAGGTGTTGCATCGCACGGCCGACCTCGCGGACGCGACAGCTTTACGCGCACTTGTGCAGGAAGTATCAGCTCGCGTGGGATCGCTCACGGGTGTGCTGCACATCGCCGGCTGTCGTCAGGATGGGTTGCTCAGGAACAAATCGGCCGAGCACCTGCGCCAGGTGTTGCTGCCCAAGGTTGACGGCCTGTGGAACCTGGACTGCGCGACGCAAGACCAGCCCCTGGAGTTCTTCCTGGCCTTTGCCTCCATCGCGGGTGCCTTGGGTAATGCGGGTCAAAGCGACTATGCCTGCGCCAACGCGTTCATGGATCAATTCGCTGAATATCGTAATCGACAGGTGGCTGACGGCACTCGACAGGGCCATACCATCGCGATCGACTGGCCGCTGTGGGAGGACGGAGGCATGCAGTTGAGCCCTGAGCACATGGGCGCGATGACCAAGGCAACCGGCCTGCGGCCTTTGGCGACGACGCAGGGACTACAGGTGCTGCGCCATATCATCCACCAAGGCGGCGCACGCTGGTTGGTACTGCCAGGGCAGGGCGCCACCTTCGAGGCACTGGTAGCCGGGCTTGGCGTGGGGGTTGCCGCTGCCGTGGCACCGCGCAGTCAGGTGGACCCAAGCGATACTTTGCGTGGGCTGGTCGGGCAGATCCTCAAAGTCGACGCGCAAGAGATCGACGACACCACGGCATTTGCGGACATGGGCTTTGACTCGGTGATGCTGACCGAGCTGGCAACCGCCATCAATCGCACCTACACACTCGAACTGGGTACCGCGGCGCTGTTTGAGCATCCGACGCTGCAAGCACTGGCGGCGCACCTGCAAGGGGCGCGGACGGCCGAATCGCAGCCGCCGGCACCGGGCTTGACCCGGGCGCAGGTTGCCCAGGGCGTGCGGGAAGTGGTCGCCGAGGCCCTCAAAGTGCGTTTGGAGGACATCGGCGATGATGATCCCTGGAGTGACTACGGGATGGACTCGGTGAGCAGTGTCCAAATGACCGGGCTGCTCAACGAACGCTTCGATATCCAATTGGCCGCCGATACGTTCCAGGCTTTTGGCAACGTGGTTGAATTGACCACCGCGATTGCCGACATCCAGGTGGTGATGGCGTGTGCCGATATCGAGCGCCAGCCCAGCGCTGGCGGTGGGGTAATTGCTGATACAGCGCTGCTCGATGAGTTGGTGGCATTGGTGTGTCAATTGTTGAAAACCGTCGCGGGCGATATCGACCCGCACACCGATCTGCATGACTTCGGTTTCGACTCGGTACTGCTGACTCAACTGTTGGCACAGATCAGCAGTACCTACGGCGTCGAACTCGACCCCGGGAGTGTTCTGGAAGATGCGACCGTGGCCGGTTTGGTGGCTCAGGTACAGGCGCAGCGCCATGGCGCAGAGCCGGCTTCGCTGCGGGTGCCGCAGGTGCAGGAGCGCCCGGCTCCTCAACGCGTGGTTACCCTGGCGGAGCCTGAGCAACGGGCCGACCGGCAAAGCCCGGTCGTGGTGCTGTTATCGGCCGGCAGTGCGGCGCAGTTACGGCAGGTGGCGGACAACTTGTTGCACCTGATCGACGGCCAGGCCGACCATGACGTGGACCTGCACACCCTCGCCAGGGTGACCCAGGCCGGCAGTGGCTTGATGCCCGTACGGTTGGGGCTCAGTGTGGCCAGCCTGGAGGCATTGGCCGAGCAGTTGCGCGCCTATCTGCAAACCGATGAGCACAGCGCTTACGCTCAAGTGGGTAACGCCGAGGTCGATGCCAGTGTGCTCAATCGCGTCATGGCATTGCCAGGCCTGGCCGATCAAGTGCAGGGCTGGCTGGATCAAGGCGGCACCTTGCCGTTATTGCAGCTGTGGTCCCAGGGCCTGGACGTGGATTGGCGTTCGCTGGCGGGCGCGGACTCGCCAGCGTCCGCGCTCAGCCGCATGCCTGCGTCGCCGTTGCGTGAGCCCGCCCCGGTCGTGACGCTGCTCAATCACGCTGGCGAGCAAGGGCTCTTCTGTTTCCCCGCCGCAGGTGCGGGCGCGCAGTCTTTTCATGCATTGGCCGCGGCCCTTGGCGATGTCGCGCAGTTGCAGGTGCTGGAGTACCCACCGCTGGATACGCAGGCACCGCCAGACCTGTCGATGCAGCGCATGGTCGCTGCGCATGTTCATACCGTCACCCGTCGCTGCCCCGCTGGCGTCGTCCGTTTGCTCGGACACTCTTTTGGGGCCAGCGTGGCTTTCGAGGTGGCGGTTGAACTCCAGGCACGCGGACGCCAGGTGCAGTTGTTCATGCTCGACAGCTTTTTCTATGTGCCTCAAGAGCTTCAAGGTGAGGTGTTGACCAGCGCGCAGTTGCGCTACTTCCTGGGTGATACACCGCTCTGCGCACGCCTGCTGGACGCCCAGGACAAAGGCGCCGTGGTGTCCCTCAAGCAGGTACGCGAGCTGATGCGTGATGCCAGCCTCAACCAGGGCCCCGCACAGGGTCCGGGTGCATGGCTGGCGGCGCAGATCGCCATGAGTGTCGACTATCGCCCCACCCACACCTTCACCGGCGACACCTGCGTGATCATCGCGGCGCAAAGCATTCTCGGCGCAAGCAGTCTTCCCCACACCCTGGCGCGCTATTGCGCCTACCTGACCGCGAGCCCCCATGTGGCCACGGTGGACGGTGGCCATATGTCGATGCTCAACCCGGGCAACGTCCATACCTTGGCGCGTGCGCTACGCCTGCACCTTGATACACCGGGTGGTAAGTCCCAAGGGCGACGCGCAGGCGAATTCTGAAGGTGGAGCGGCAAGGCTCCGCCTCAAGGGCGCGGCCGTGCCCGGGTTTGAGCAGTTCATAGGAGAAACCAGCGTGTCCATTGTTTTCATGTTTTCAGGACAGGGGTCGCAATACCGTCACATGGGGCGGGCGTTGTATGAGCGGCACGCCGGGTTTGGCCGGCACATGCGCGCGCTGGATGAGGTCGTGCGACAAACCGGCGGGTATTCGGTGCTGGATGGGTTGTATGGCGACCAGCCCCAGGCAGCGGCGCTGGACGACATTCTGGTGACGCACCCGGCCATCTTCATGGTCGAGTATGCGTTGGCGCAGTCGCTGATCGAGCACGGTGTATACCCCGACCATGTACTCGGCTCCAGCCTGGGAGAAGTGGCTGCGGCGGCTGTGAGTGGTGCGCTTGACGCCGAGCAGGCGTTGGGCTTTGTGGTTCGTCAGGCTCGATTATTCCATGAGCATTGCCCGGCGGGAGGGATGACCGCCGTACTGGCCGATATCGCCGTGTTCGAGCAATTGCAGGCCGACGGCATCGAGGTTGAGCTGGCGGCGATCAACTATCCGCAACATCTGGTCATCAGCGGGACAGTCTCTGCATTGGCGGCGGCGCAAATGCAGTTGGCGCGGCGCAACGTGGTGTTTCAGAGGCTTGATGTGAACCGCCCATTTCATTCTTCGCACATGGATCCATTGCGCGACGCATTCATTCAAACCAGCCAGGCATTGCAACTGCGCACACCGCGGATGGGCTATGTCTCGTCAACCCTTGGCGGCCCCGTCAGCCAGTTCGCCCCCGAGCACCTGTGGCATGTGGTGCGCTCGACACTGCAGTTGGCCCCCGCCATTGAATACCTTGAAGGCCTGGGCCCCCATGAATACCTCGACGCCGGCCCGTCCGGGTCGATGGCCAATTTCGCCAAACGCTGTCGCAGTGCCCACTCGGCATCCACCGACAGCCTCATTCTGAGTCCCTTCGATACCTCGGCACGCTCCTTCGAGCGGCGCATCACTTCTTCGGCACAGCGCGTTGTCAGCGCGGAGATCATGGCTATGAAACAAAGCAAAACGGTGTACATGTTTCCCGGGCAAGGCTCGCAGTTTCGCGGAATGGGTGAGGGCTTGTTCGAACGCTTTGCCGAACTGACGGCCTGTGCCGATCGCGTGCTGGGCTACTCGATCCGTGAGCTGTGCGAAAACGATCCGCGCAACGAACTTGGCCAGACCCGCTTCACCCAACCTGCCCTGTATGTGGTCAATGTACTGTCGTACCTGGCTCAGGCTGGCGATGCCGCGCCCCCCGACTATGTGCTCGGGCACAGCCTCGGCGAGTTCTGCGCTTTGTTTGCCGCCGGCGCCTATGACTTCGAAACCGGATTGCGCCTGGTCAAGCGGCGCGGCGAACTCATGTCCGAGGCCACCGGGGGCGGCATGTCGGCTGTGCTGAATCTGGATCTTGCGACGATCAAACAGGTGTTGCGCCAGGCTGGGAGTACACAGCTGGATTTCGCCAACTTCAATGCCCCGCAACAGACCGTATTGGCCGGACCGCTCGACGCACTGGAAAGCGTGCGTACGCAGATTGAAGACGCCTCGGGTATTTGTGTCGCGTTGAATGTCAGCGCGCCTTTCCACTCCCGCTACATGCGTGGCGCCCAAGAAGCGTTTGCGGCTGAGCTGGCCCGTGTGACCTTCAAGCCCCTGATGCTGCCGGTGATCGCCAATGTCGACGCACGCCCTTATGAGCAGGAAGCTATCGCCAGCCAGTTGGCGCGGCAAATGACGTCATCGGTGCAGTGGGTCGAAAGCATCGAGTATTTACTGCAGGCCGGCATCACCCAGTTCAAGGAGATCGGCCCCGGCAATGTATTGACCAATCTGCAAGCGAAAATCGAAAAAAACCGTTCGCCAGCCCAGCCAGTCGTGGCATCTGCCGTGGTTGCACCGCTGCCTTTGGCTGCGCGGCATGACGACGGCGTGCCGGGCCTGGCGCTGACAGCCGAGGGGTTGGGGAGCGCCGCATTCCGCCAGGCCTACAACCTGCGGTATGCCTATATGGCCGGTGGCATGTACAAGGGCATCGCGTCGGTGGAACTGGTGGTCAAGCTTGTCAACTCAGGGTATCTGGCGTTCTTCGGCGCGGGCGGCTTGAGTACCGCAGCGGTCGAACAGGCCATTGTCGAAATCGCTCAACGCACCCAACCGCGCGCTTTCGGCATGAACCTGGTCTGCAACCTGTCCAACCCCCACAAGGAAATCGAGCTGGTCGAGTTGTTCATGCGTAAAGGCGTTACGGTGATAGAAGCCGCGGCCTTCATGCAAATCACCCCGGCGCTGGCGCTGTACCGGTTGCGCGGCCTGATCAAGGTGGGTGACCGGATCGAGGCGCGCCACCGGATCGTCGCCAAAGTCTCGCGGCCGGAGGTGGCCCAGCAGTTTCTTGATCCGGCACCTGCGCGGGTGGTGGAAAAGCTGCTTGCGCAAGGGCTGGTGACGCCCGAGCAGGCGCAATGGGCGCAGTCGGTGCCGATGGCGGACGATCTGGTCGTAGAGGCCGATTCCGGTGGGCATACCGACATGGGCGTCACCGTGGTCTTGCTGCCGACGATCATCCGTTTGCGTGACAGCCTATGCCAGGCTGCCGGGTATACCGAACGGGTACGGGTGGGGGCCGCAGGCGGCATCGGCTCACCCGAGTCTGTGGCGGCGGCCTTCATGCTGGGGGCCGACTTTGTGGTGACCGGTTCGATCAACCAATGCACGCCCGAGGCCGGTACCAGCGATGTGGTGAAGACTCTGCTGCAGGACATCAACGTGCAGGACACCGATTACGCGCCTGCCGGTGACATGTTCGAACTGGGTGCCAGGGTACAGGTACTCAAGCGCGGGGTGTTTTTCCCGGCACGGGCCAACAAACTCTACGACCTGTGGCGTCGTTACGACTCACTGGACGAGCTGGATGAAAAGACCGCCCGGCAGATTCAGGACAGTTTCTTCAAGCGTAGCTTTGATGAAGTCTTCGAAGAAACGCGTGCCTACTACAGCAAGGTTGCGCCGCAGGAAATCGACAAGGCTCTTAGCAACCCCAAGCACAAAATGGCGCTGGTGTTCCGCTGGTATTTCATTCACAGCACACGCTTGGCCATGACTGGCAGCGAGGCGCAGCGCGTTGATTACCAGGTGCATTGCGGGCCCTCGATGGGCGCGTTTAACCAATGGGTCAAGGGTACCGACCTGGAGGACTGGCGCAACCGGCACGTCGACCTCGTGGCCGAGCGGCTGATGAACGCCGCCGCCGCTTATTTGAACACCCGCTTGCGCGCCATGCTGACGCCCGCAGCGCCGGCGCAGACGGAGGGGCGGCCCGCCTACGAGGGCGCCCCCTTACGCATCGCCGGGAGTGTGCGGACATGAAGAATCGACTGTCATCCTTGATTCGTCGTCTGGCCGGGCACACGCACACTGAGGGAGGCGTCGGCGATGCCGCGGAGGCCGGCAAGCATCGTCACCCCGGTGATATCGCGATCATCGGGATGGCCTGCCGGGTACCGGGCGCGGGCGACTACCAGCAGTTTTGGGAGAACCTGGCGAACGCGCGGGACAGCGTCACGGAGATTCCGGCGAGCCGTTGGGATTGGCGAGCATTCTGGGGCGACCCCACGAGTGAAGACGATAGAAGTCACGCACGTCATGCCGGGTGCATCGATGCGGTCGATGCGTTCGACGCACGCTTCTTCGGCATCGCGCCTGCCAGTGCGCGGATCATGGACCCCCAGCAACGCATCATGCTGGAGCTGAGCTGGGCCTGCCTTGAAGACGCAGGCGTGGTGCCGTCCGCGCTGGCCGGCTCGCGCACCGGGGTGTTCGTTGCCGCGTTCAATTATGACTACAAGCAACTGCTGGAAAGCGCCGGGTTGCCCATCGATGCCCATCACTCCACGGGCAACGCAGCGGCCGTGATTGCCAACCGTATTTCGCACTTCTACGACCTTCACGGCCCCAGCGTGCTGGTGGACACCGCCTGTTCCGGTTCGCTGAGTGCCATCCATCATGCCGTGCAGTCACTGCGCCTGGGTGAAACCGAGCTGGCCCTGGCTGGCGGGGTCAACCTGCTGCTGACACCAACCCGGCATATCGCGTTTGCGAAAACCGGCATGTTGTCCCCCACGGGGGCCTGCAAGAGTTTTGATGAAGCGGCGGACGGATATGTGCGCAGCGAGGGCGCCGGTTTGCTGCTGCTCAAGCCCCTGGCCAAGGCGCTGGCGGACGGTGATCCGATCCACGGCGTGATCAAGGGCAGCGCAGTCAATCACTGTGGCAAGACCCATACGCTGACCTACCCCAGCTCTGCGGCACAGGCGCAGGTGATAGAGCAGGCGCTTGGGGATGCGCACATTCCGGCGTCGAGTGTCAGTTATATCGAAGCCCATGGCACCGGCACCCCCAAGGGTGACCCTATCGAGATCCAAGGCCTGCGCCAGGCATTTTGCCCGCAGGCAAGCGAACCGCAGACCTGTGGGGTGGGCTCGGCCAAATCCAATATCGGCCATTTGGAGGCGGCGGCGGGCGTCGCGGGGGTGATCAAGGTCTTGCTCTCGTTCAAGGCCGGGCAACTGGCTCCCCTTTGCCATTTTTCTGCACTCAGTTCGCGGATCGACCTGCAAGGCAGTCCCTTCTACCCGGTGACCCGCCTGCAGCCTTGGGAACCAGCGTCAGGGGTACGCAGGGCAGGGGTCAGTTCCTTCGGATTCGGGGGGACCAACGGTCACCTTATCCTGGAACAACCGCCCGCGTGTGCCGAGGTCGACGTGGCGGCCCGTCCCGGCTGGCTCATCGCATTATCGGCCAAGACACCGGCCAGCTTGCGCCGCCAATGCAGCACGTTGCATGACTGGCTGCAGGGTGCCGGCGCATCTGCCAGCCTGGCGCAACTCAGCCAGGCATTGCTCACCGGCCGCGAACACCTGGCCTGCCGGCAGGCCTGGGTGGTCAGTGATCGCGACACACTGACTGCTCAACTACTGGCTGCCTCGCAGGCCGAGGTCCAGGCACCTGAGATGGACGAGGAGGGCGCAGCGGTGCGCCAACTTGATGCCGCACGCCTGATCAAGGCACTGCCGACGCTGGCACACGAGCCGTCGGCCTACCTGGCCCACCTGCAAACGCTGGCCGAGCATTATTGCTGCGCGGTGCCGGTGAAGTTCAGCGTGCTGTTCAGTGACCAGGCGCGCCACCACCTGGGCCTGCCGAGTTACCCGTTCGCCCGTGACCGCTTCTGGTTGCCGACCGCGCCGACCGATCTGCTGGAGTACCGCCTGCAACGGCATGACCCGTCGATTGGTGACCATGTGATTGCCGACCAGCATCGGGTCGCCGGGGCTGTGACGCTGGCGGTCGCGGCTCGCGCCTGGGGGGCGCTGCCGGCGGGGGGCTGGTGCGCCAGCCAGGTGGCGTGGCTGCAGGCCCTGGACGTGCCGCTACAGGGTGCGCTGCTGCGTGTGAGCCTGCGACCAGCAAGCGCCGGGGCAACCGATTTCGAGGTGCGCCTCGAGGGCCTGGTGCATCCGTTGTGCAGCGGCACACTGGCGCCCGGCCAGACTGATGAGGTGCGGCGTGACGTGCACGCGTTGAGGCGGGCTCACCCTGACGTCTGGCTGACGCGGGAGGTGCTGTATGAGCAATTACGCAACGTCGGCATGGCATATGGGCCAACATACCGGGTGTTGCAGGACAGCCACCTGCAAGGTGATCAATCGTTGCTGGCGTTGGTCGTGGTGCCTGCGGGTGCGGCCGATGACCTGCCGTTTTCTCCCGCCGCTGTCGATGCGGCTTTTCAAGCAGCGGTGCTTTTGGCCATACGTCAATCCGGTGAGCAAGCCAGGCTGGGATTTTCGGTCGGCCAGTTGCAGCTGTCGGCTCCGTTGCCTGAGCGCTACTGGGTGCATGTCAGCGCTGCCACGACGGGCGCACAGCAGTGCCGATTCAATATTGAATGGATCGCCGAGGACGGACGCGTTTGCGCCACGGCCAAAGATTTTGTACTCAAGGCCGCCCCAGTCCAACAAGAGCAATCGCCCAAGGCCAAGGTCCACAGCGTCGAATGGCGTGTGCTGCACCCTGTTGAAGAAGGGCATGCAGAGGCACAGCGCCGCACGTTGATTATCAGCGCCGACCCGGCACAGGCACAGGCCTGGTCAGCTGGCAGCACCCAGGCCAGCGTGCTGGCAGGTCAATCGGATTGGTCGGCAGAGCAATGGCGGGACGCGCTCGGCAATGCCGGCGCTTTCGAACGCCTGATCTGGCTGGCCCCGATCCCGAGCGGCGAAGCCTGGTCTGCACAGGCTGCCACTGCTGCGCAGGAACACGGGGTAATGGCGCTGTTCGCGCTGTGCCAGGGGCTGTTGATGCTGAAGGTGCGCGAGCACCCGCTGGAGTTGCTGGTGGTGACTCGCCAGGCACTGCAGGTGCTGCCGGGCGAGCGCCATGACCCCACGCATGCGCCCGTGCACGGTCTGGCGGGCACGCTGGCGAACGAGTGCCCAACGTGGCAGGTCCGCGTGGTGGACCTGCCCCTGGCGCCGATGGCGGCTTCACCGTCGCTTGTGCCACTGGCTGCCCTGCCGGTAGGCGCGAGCGGGGCGTGGCGCGAAGGTCAGTGGTATTGCCAGGTGCTGCGGGAGGTCAATTATTGCGCGGCGCCTCCGGTCTACCGAAAGGGTGGGTGCTACATCATCATCGGTGGTGCCGGCGGGATCGGTGTGGCCTGGACGCGACGCCTGATCGTCGATTACCAGGCTCAGGTGTACTGGATAGGCCGGCGACCTCTGGACGAAAACATCCGCGCCGACATCGAGCGTCTGGCGAGTGAAGGGCCGGCCCCGATTTACCTGCCTGCCGATGCGGGCGATCCGCAAGCGTTGCGCGAGGCTCTGGACTGGGTGCACGGCCAGCACGCCCAGGTGCATGGCGTGATCCATGCAGCCATGGTCATGCGGGGCAAGAGTGTTCAACGTATGAGCCGCGACGAGTTCAGCCAGGTGCTGGCGGCAAAGGTCGCTACCGGCGCGGCGCTGGAGCAGGCGCTGCAACGACCGCCCTTGGATTTCCTGGTGTTTTTCTCCTCGATCAATGCCTTCGAGCGATCGCCCAATCAGAGCAACTATGCAGCCGGGTGTTGTTTCATCGATGAACTGGGCGGCTATTTGGCGCAGCACTTGCCTTGTGCGGTCGCCGTTATCGACTGGGGTTACTGGGCGGACGCAGGCGCATTGGCCGGTTCGCCTGCGCTGCAAGTGCTACGTGAGAAAACAGGCGCCGGCTTGATCGGTTTGTCGGCGGCAATGGAGGTGGTTGGCCTGGCGTTGTCCCGGCCATGGCTGCGCGTTGCAGGGACGGGGCGGGAGGCACGCACGCCGCTGGCATTGGAATGCCCGCGGCAACTGATCAGCGTGATGCCTTGCGAAACACAACGGATGGCAAACATGCTCGCGCTGTTTGCCACGGCCGTCGAAGGTCGTGGCTCGCTGCAATTGCGTGGCGGGCTGATGCTGGAGCCTTTACAGACACTATTGTGCCAGGTGCTGTTGGTGCAATTGCAGGCAGCCGGGCTGTTCGACCAACCCACGCCGCAGACCACCCAAGCCCTGTATCAACGCTTGCAGGAACGCTCCAGCGGGA